>CAYNVM010000001.1:0-50037 GCA_964400645.1 uncultured Akkermansia sp.
TTAAGGATGAGGAGGGAAGGCCCTTGATTTAGGGGGATTGATTTGCTATTGCCAATATTGTGAAAATTCTTCCTCTTCTTTGTGTAGCGTTAAGTATTTCTTTGGTAGAAGCCAAGGACCTGAAAGTCTTTCTTTTGACTGGCCAATCGAATTCTTTAGGTGCCATTAAGGGATCACCTGCTTCAGCGGAAGACTTGGAGAAGTACAAGCCCAAGCGTGTGATGTATTGGCATGAGAATTTCGCCCAGAATGGTGGGGTGTTTCCTGGGGCATCGACGTCATGGGGTGATGTGGAGCCTGCAGTTCCTGAGTATAATGGAAGTTTGTGCATGGGGCCTGAGTACGGTTTTGCTTGGACGTTGGAGAAGCACGATTGGTTTAAGGATGACGATGTGGCTATCATTAAGGCCTCTCGTGACGGCGGCGGAAACTCGAATTGGCAGAAAGGTGGCCAAGGCTACACGATTTTGTGTGGTGCAGTGGAGCACGCCATGGCTGCTTTAGATAAGAGCAAGTACGGAAAGATCGAGTTCGCAGGGTTAATCTATCTGCAGGGGGAAAGTAACAATGCCGCCGAGTCTGGGGTAGCAGATAAGAGATTCTTGGAGTTACTGAACAATTTGTCACAGGATTTGAAGAGCTACGGTGACACCAAGTTGTTGGCCAAACAGGTAGCTGTCATTGGTGAGAATGCCAACTGGGGCTCTAAGAATGAAACCGATCCTGAAACTGGGACGATCACTGGGGGCTTGGAAGGCAAGGATACGGAGTCTCCTCAGGGAACGACGCGCGATATTATGCGACGATTGGCTGAGAAGAATCCTAGCTTGGGTTATGCTCCAACGCGTGATTTGCCCAAGTTGACGAGTGGCGACACGATGGGTGTACACTACGATGGACGTTCTCAAATTAGCATTGGCTCTCGTGTGGCCTATGCTTTTGCTCGCCTGAATAAGTTGGATGTGGGCGCTGTGCGTAGTGGCCGTTATGACTTGGCGTTGGATGCTCCTGAGGCTTGGATGGAAGGAAAGGTTCCTGACAAGAAGGCTTGGACCTGGGATTTGGCTTCTTCGATCAAGCCCAGTGTGCTGAGCGATAAGGGTGGTGTGGCTAAGGCTCCTGGTATTGAGATCAAGGATGTCGATGCTGAGGCCATTTCTATCACGAATGGGGGCAACGCTAAGTCGGCCCTGGTGATTGGTCCCAAGGGGATCAAGGTGAAGTCGGGCAAGAAGCTGTTCTTGAAGACCTCCGTTAATTTGGCGGGCAAGCAACAGGAATGGACCTTGGGCGACAATGCAGAGGTCATTTTGGGTGATGACAGCACAGAGTTGACGGGTGATGCCGCCATCAAGATCAAGCACAAGGGGGATTCTTCCTCTCCTGCACGAGTCGTTGTTAAGAGCTCGGCAGGGAAGAAGCCTTTTGCTGGTAGTCTGACCGTGGGCGAAGGCGTGGAAGTTGTGGCGGAAAGTGATGCTCTGGCGACGGCAAAGGTAACCGTGGCTAAGGGGGGAACTCTGAGCCTGAATGGTCATAAGAAGCCCAGTGGATTGACGAATCAAGGCGGTACAGTTAACGAATAAGAGGGTGACTCATGGTAGGCAACTCCATGGATGAACAACCGCGTATCCTGATATTGACGGCAGGATACGGGGAGGGACACAACTCGGCGGCGAGAGGTATTGCGGAGGCTTTGGAAGGTCGAGCTGAGTGCCGGGTTGCTAATCCATGCCAAGTGGCCATGCCAGGGATTTCTCGCTTGTCTCAGGCGGGGTATCGTTGGGTGATTAACTATGCACCTGAACTGTGGCGACTATGCTTTGATAAGAGCGACGGAGTGAACTTGCGAGAGAGTTCTCTAGCAGGACTAGCACCCGTGAAGGAGGCTCTACGGAGCATGATCTTAGAGTTCCGTCCTCAGGTGGTGATCAGCACCTACATGCTGTATCCGTATCTCTTGGAATCGATCTTAGATGATCTTGAATTGAGTATTCCTTCTGTGGTTGTGGTGACTGACTCCATGGTGATCCATCACAGTTGGACGGACTGCGAAGCTGATTTATGGTGCGTGACTGATGATGTCACCAAACAGGTTCTGGTGAAGGATAGAAACATCCCTGAGGATAGGGTCGCAGTTACAGGATTTCCCGTGAGCCAGCGAGTGGTTGTGGAATCAGATCGAGTGACATTGCCGCCACCCGAAGAGGGTTTCAGGATTCTCTACTTAGCTCAGGGAAATAATAGGCAGGTGTTGCGAGATGTGGAGGCGATGCTCAAGGCCAATGCTTCGGTGCATGTGACAGCTGTGCTAGGTAGGCGTCTCCGTTCGAGGTATGTGGCCTTAAAAGACGTGATTGAGCGAGAAAGAGATCGCCTACGAGTGATGGGGTGGACACGACGTATTCCGGCGCTGATGGCGACGCATCATCTCGTTGTGGGGAAGGCTGGAGGAGCTACGACTCATGAGGCGTTAGTGGCCCATCGACCGATGATTGTGACGCATCTTGTGCCGGGGCAAGAAGAGGGCAACCTTGCTTTGTTGGAGAGTCTCGACTGTGGACGATTGGTGACGGATGCAGGTGAGTTGTGTGACCTTTTGCGTAGGATGCTCATGGAAGAGTGTTCTCTGTGGAAGAAGATGCAGTCGAGAATCTGTACAGAACGACATGGGAGTACACGAGTCGCAGATTTGGCCTTGCAGTTAGCATCATCTCCCTCTAATCCTTCTTTGCCGTGACTTATTTGCTAATCGACAACTCCAATACGAGGACGAAGTTTGTTTTATCAGACTCCGATAAATTGCTGGAGACCCGAGTGATTATCCCAACGAGGGAGGTTAATGGAGAACGATTGACTCGAGAGCTGAGTCATCTGTCCTTTGATTACGCCGTCATTTCATCGGTCGTGCCTCGAGTCTCAGAGATTTTGCAGGAGTGGTTGCCGACACCATGTCACTGCGTTTCGTATAAGAGTCAGTTAGGGATTCCTATTGATTATCCACATCCTCGTCAGATAGGTGCTGACCGTTTGGTCAATGCGGCTGCGGCGGCGGCTGTGTATGGCACGCCTGCCATCGTCGTCGATTTTGGAACAGCTGTGACCTTTGACGTGGTGGGAAAAGAATCTGGTTATGTGGGGGGCGTGATCGCTCCAGGTTTAGCTGCCATGAGCGACTACCTTTCACGAAATACAGCATTGCTTCCCGCGATTGATCCTTGTGAACCGAAGCACGCCATTGGGCGCAGTACGGAAGAAGCCATGCATTCAGGTGCTGTTTTTGGATACAGAGGCTTGGTGAAGGAGATCTTAGCCCGTCTAGAACTTGAGATGGAAGGCAGGCCTGTTGTGATTGCAACAGGGGGCGATGCGGAACTCATTTCTGGGGGAGTTGAGAGAATTGATTATGTCGACCCACTTCTTACCCTCAATGGACTGCGTCTGATCGCCAATTTGAACCCATTTTCGGCTGACTGATGTATTCGTAACACATGAGCTAGTAGAGACTTACAGACATGCACAAAAAATGTGTTGCAAAAATCTGCTCTGCGCTCTATAAGCAATCAACTCTAAAAACTCACACTATGTCTGATAGCATCGAAGAAAAGGTGAAGGAAATTATCGTCGAACAACTCGGCGTAGAAGCTGACAAGGTGACGTCCCAGGCTAAGTTCATCGAGGATCTCGGTGCCGACTCCTTGGACATCGTTGAGCTTGTTATGGCTTTTGAAGAAGCATTCGAAATCGAAGTCCCAGATACCGACGCTGAAGGACTTCACAGCGTGACAGACGTTGTTGAATACATCAACAAGGTTAAGAACGCCTAATTGCTTCAAGCAAAGAGCCGCTTTTAGCGGTAGATGACTTATTGGACGGTTCCTCGGATCTCGCGGAGCCGTCCTTTTCTTTGTATAAAGAATGAAACTGGCGCAACGCTGATGTTTTCAGAAACAGATATACAGTACGCTTTGGAATCAACCCGGGTTTTAGTGGAGCCAATCCGGCGCATTGATACTTTTGGGGAGAGTCGCTTTTCCTTCGAGTTGGTGAGCGAATTGATGGACGAGGTAGGAGTGACGCGCATCCGATCAGGATGGGTGGAAATGGAACGTCCGAAGATTATACGTCCTGAGATATACCGCGAGATCGAGACCGAGGGGTTTGGTGACGAAGCCAAGAAGTTTTTTGAGTGGCTTTCTCAGCAGGGATCAGCCTTCAACACGCTTTTACAGTATGGCTTTCAGTTCCGCCGTTCTGATGTGCACGAGGAGGTGATTCACGAGCCTTTTGAGGAAGTGACAGCTCGCTTGGAAGAGCGTGCCAGACGAGAGGATGATCCGTTCAAAGTACTCCTCGTTGGAGTGGACGATTCTTGGGAGGTCTGTCTCTTGAAGTTTGCTGTGGAAATGGTAGAAAAGTCGCATGAGATCAACCTATTCGACTTTCGCCGCAAGGGTTTGCTATAGCACCCTTTGTCTGGTAGCTATTTTGGGGTCGGCTTGGGCGGAGGAAGCGAATTATTCTCTGTGGCCACGACGCCCAGAAGCTTTGGCGGAAGCGGCTCGTCTGGCGGAGCAAGGGAAAGTGTCAGAAGCCCTGGCTTCACTCGAACCATTGATGGCTCGCAATGATGTTGTGGGAAGTGAAGCCCGAGACATTGCCGGTACTTTGCGTTTGCGTGAGATCTTGGATCCAGACCGATGCCCCACAGAAAAATACGTTGTAAAACGAGGGGATTCTTGGCTGAAGATCGCATCCAAGACTAAGTGTCCCTTGGACATGATCATCCACCTGAACCAACTGACAAATACGGGAGCTCTTCAGCAAGGACAGGTTTTGAAGGTCTATCCACTCAATTTCCGTGTAGAGATCGATGTCCCCCAGAAGCAGGTGGTGCTTTACGATGGGGAGACATTCATCAAGTCGTACCCCATTCAGTCTATACGCGACAATGGTCAGGGGAATGAAACGACGACTGTGAAGGCAGAGCAAGCCATGGCAGATGATCGTGCTGTGACTGCTTTTGCACCTGAATATGCCTCTGCTGATAAGACGATTATTTTGGCTAAGCCAGGATTAGCAATTGATTTTCATAAGCCAGGCAAGGCTCTTAGAAACGGCTATTACCTGAGTCGAGAAGACTGCAATGAGCTGTCTTTGCTTTTGAGAGTTGGCAATGAGGTGAGCATTGTCAGGAAGTATGAACCCAAAGCACCGGTTGCACCGGCTACGGAACAATGAGACTTGTTATTCAGCGAGTGTCTCACGCTTCGGTGGATGTTGAAGGAACTCGTATAGCCACCATTGGTCAAGGTTTGCTCGTACTCGTGGGCATTGAGGATGCTGATAGCTCAGAAGATGTGGCATGGTTGCTGAAGAAAATGACGCAGATGCGTATTTTCAGCGATGCAGAAGGCAAAATGAATGCATCTGTTCAGGATGTGAATGGTGAGATCCTGGTGGTGAGCCAGTTCACTTTATTTGCCTCAACCAAGAAGGGAAACAGACCGTCGTTTATTCGGGCATCACGTCCCGAACATGCTATCCCCTTGTATGAGAGCCTGATTACTGGCTTGGAGGAGCAGATGCCAGGGCGCATTGCTCACGGACAGTTTGGTGCTGATATGGCTGTTTCTCTTTGCAATGATGGCCCCGTCACCATCCTTATCGATTCCCAACAGAGGGAGTGATGAGTGATCTGATAGATTCCCAAAGAATAAAGCCATCTGTGGTTCTTCACAGATGGCTTTATTGTTGAGGGTGACGCGCGTTAAGGCGTCGAGCAATGCCTTATTCAGCTTGTTGTTCAGGCTGGTCAGCAGACTCTGTAGAGTCGGATGACTCCTGAGGCTGGTTATTGGCTTGTCGACGGTTTTCGCGACTTTGCTTTAGTGACTGTTTGCGACGAGCTTCTTCGATGAGGAAGAATTCAGCAACGCGGAAGGAACGGCGAGCAGCTTCACGAGATGTTTGATCATCCATGAGAGCAAGCCCTTCTTCAGAGACTTCAGCGAGGAAGATTTTCCAAGCCTTGCGTGCAAGTTTGCGAGCGTCCAGTTCTCTTGGGTCACCGTTGTTAGGCTGGTTGGCATTTTCTTCGCCACGTTGTTTGTTGCGATTGCGACGACGGCGATTGCGCTTACCTCCACCGAGTTCAGCGTTGTTGCCATTGTCACCACCATCACGAGCAGGTTGCTCTTGCTGTTGAGGGACCTCATGGCCTTGTTCAGGCTTATTATTGGGGGCCTTGTTGGGTTGGGGGACAAAGGATTCGCGACGAACCTTAATGGAATGCTGGTGTTGTTGCGGAGCCTGAGCTTGTTGTTCAACAGGAGCTACAGGGGCAACAGGAGTAGGTTGGACTTGCTCAGCAACGGGTGCAGGAGCAGGCTTAGGAGCGTCTTGCTTGGCTGGTTTAGCTTGCTTATTAGAAGCTTTGTTGGGCTTAGCAGGCTTCTGAGACTTGGGTTCTGCCTTAGGCTGAGGAGCTGGAGTAGGTGCAGGAGCACTAGAAACAGTTTCTGCCTTAGGAGCGGGGCTCTTCGAGGTCTTCTTTGGAGCTTTCGTCACTTTGGCTTTAGTCACCTTAGCGGCTTTAGTAGCTTCCTCCTTATCAGCCACAGGAGCGGAGTCTTTGCTTGCGCTAGCCTTCGCCTTAGGAGCTGATTTACGAGTAGCGGGCTTCTTCGTCGGCTTATCAGCCGGCAACGAGGTATCTGGTGATTTCTTAGCCATATACGAGGTAATTGGCATTATGAATGCCAGAGGCCTGATGTCGAGCTTATATCATGGAAAGCCAAGGAAGAATCTCTTGAGTTTCCTCAATTTTCTCCTGATTCATCGGGCAGTGCTGGGAGCAACTTGAGAAGTTGCCGATACGAGGCTGTGTCAAAGGGCCGGCCTTGGGTCATCATCGTGTTGACAGTGATGGCTAATGCTTGGGCAATGAGTTCCAAAGCCGCCTCTTGATCCAGGCCTTCTTTTTCGGTAAGGCGAGTGAAGGTAGCCGCTACAAAGGGTAAGTCTTTTGAGTTGAGTTGCTCTTTGACAGCAGGGATGAGGTCCTGAATGAGGTCGTCAGGTATTTCCACAGCTTACATTCCTCCCATTTGTTGGCGGATGACCTTTTGGAGTTCCTTTTCAAACTCTTTTAAGTCGTCTTCGGTTGGTTCTCCGCTAGTGGGTTCCCAGTTGACTCTCCCCATCTTGTCGATGTCCCATGAGCCCTTGACTCCACTCTTGAATGTGACTTTACCGCTAATCAGAGCATGTGGAGGGGTAATTTCGTCGACGGAGACGACGGTTGCGCCAGAGGCAGAAGTTGGCAATGGTGCTTCAGGAGTGAGGGGGGCTGGAGCGGGAGACGTTTGCTTTTCTGGAGAGTGTAAGTCAATACCCAGGTCCATGAGAAGAAATCGGGCTTCCATGTAAGTGGCACTGAGGCCGAGCTCACCGTTGATTTTCTTCTGCATTTCATTGAGGTCGAGACCCTCAGCGGCCCAAGCTTGAAGCTGACTGAGTTGGGCGGGAGTAATATCGGATGGATTGATCATAAAATGGGTGGGTTAGAGGTCCGTGGAAGGAGAGTCTGTTGTTAGACCGAGTTTTGCAGCTTCCCAGATTTGGATAAAAGATGTGGCAAAATCTTCTGGCCGACGCTGAATCCATTGGTTGATCACCTGAGGCGAGAACCATTGGACAGCTTCAATTTCAGCAGGAGGAATGCGCACTTTGCCCGTGTAATTCACGAGATAAATGGTGATGTGCTCCATGCCTGTCTGGGGACATGGTGCGAGATGTCCAATGAGAGAGAGTTCTGCTTGGATGCCGAGTTCTTCCTTAAGTTCGCGCACTGCAGCTTGTTCATAACTCTCGCCAGAATCGACGTGGCCAGCTGCAGAGGAATCCCAGACTGATGGTTGTCTGTCCTTCCAGGGGGAACGCTTCTGGAGGAGGACGTCTCCGTGTTTATTTTGGACGAGCAAATGGACTGCTCTGTGGATGAGGCCTTGGGCATGGACGTCACCTCGTGAGGCTTGCCCTACTACCACATCTGCGTCATTGACGACGTCAAAGAGCTCGTCAGCTCGTTGAGCTTCTTTGGAAGTCGTATCGTACATGTTGACGAGTTGAATCCACTGAGACAGGTTGAGTTCTTCTGCTCGAGAGGTCTCGGGAACACCCAGTTGGGCCGCAACCTCATTCCAGGGAGGAGTGCTAGGCAATTGTTTGCGGATCTGTTTGCGTCGTTGGGCAAACGCTTTGCGCATGAGTTCGTCCGCCAATCGGTCATCGTAAGGTGGAAACTCCCGGGGATCACGAGGAGTTAGCACCATTACCGTGGAATCAATGCGAGGACGTGGGTGGAAAGCTTCAGGTGGGACAGTCTTGACAGCTTGGGGAATCCAGTTTTTTTGGATGCGCAGAGAGAGTAGGCCGTAGGCTTCATCATCAGGGCTAGCAAGAATGCGATCGATGAACTCCTTCTGCAACATGACAACGGCACGACAGATGGGGCTAGGACGACTTAGAAAGTTTTGAAGGATGGCTCCCCCAGCGGAATAAGGAAGATTCCCTAGGAATTTGACAGGAGCTTCAGCGAAGAGACGCCGAGGATCCCAAGATGCTCCATCGGCGTGGTAGACTTCGACGTGTTCGTCTCCTTCCCAACGTTGACGTTGGTATTCAGCCAGACGTGCGTCGAATTCAACTAATATGAGTTTGCGACATAGTGGGGCGACGTGTTCGGTCAAAGCTCCCGTTCCTGGACCCACTTCGACGACGCAGTCATTTGGAGTAATTTCAAGCTGTTGTGTAATCCATCGGGCGATGTTTTCGTCCGTTAGGAAATTCTGCCCCATGGACTTGCTGGGGTGGACCTCATGGCGGTCAAGGACTTCCCGGATCTCTTTAGGCTTCATGCGCCTGAGTATTGAGTAAGGGGTGGCATTGTGCGAGAAAAATTCACGGCTTGAGAGAATGCACCGGATGATAGGGCCTAGAATTAGATAAGAAATGCATGATATCCTTGACGCCTTTCGGTAGCGCTGTGCATACTGACGAGCAGAACGAAATTCTCTCCTATGAAAGTACTAGTAACTGGTGGTGCTGGATATATCGGGTCGCACACAGTGCGACAACTCGTCCGTGCAGGACACGATGTAACTGTTCTTGACGATTTGTCATATGGCCACCGCGATGCCATTGTTGATAGCGCGGTGACCTTTGTTCAAGGCAATTTGGGCGACCCATCAGTCGTCTATCCTTTGCTTCTTGAGAATAAGTTTGATGCAGTCATTCACTTTGCTGCTTTCATTGAAGTTGGTGAATCTGTGAAGAATCCATTGAAGTACTACACCAACAACATTGCTCGTCCATTAGTTCTTTTGGGTGCTATGCAGGCTGCTGGTGTGAAGCGCTTTGTCTTCTCTTCCACATGTGCCACCTACGGTGTTCCTACGCAAATCCCAATCCCAGAAACGGAAAAACAGGATCCGATCAATCCTTACGGAAGTTCCAAGTTTATGTTGGAACGCGTTTGTAAGGACTGTGACCGTGCTTGGGGCTTGAAGAGCGTCTTCCTTCGTTATTTCAATGCATCTGGAGCAAGCCTCGACAGCCAGATTGGCGAGGATCACAATCCAGAAACACACCTGATTCCTATCATTCTGCAGACTTTGACGGGAGATCGAGACTTCATCACGGTATTTGGTACTGATTACGATACTCCAGATGGTACGTGTATCCGCGACTACATCCACGTCGATGACTTGGCCGACGCACACCTACGTGCCGTTGACTACCTGATGAAGGGTGGTGAAACTAACTGGTTCAATTTGGGAACTGGCATTGGTTTGTCCGTAAAGGAAATCATTGACATGGCTGAACAGGTGACTGGTATGAAGGTCCCCGTCAAGTATGGTGATCGTCGTGAAGGTGATCCTGCTCGCTTGATTGCTAACCCCAAGAAGGCCAAGGATATCTTGGGCTGGGAAGCTAAGTACAAGGATGCCAAGGCTGTGGTTGAAACGGCTTGGAAGTGGGCAACTGGACCACGCAAGGGCCATTTCTGATATAGCCCAAGCTTAAAAAGCTTTGAACAAAAAGGAGGTCTCCTCAAGGTGAGAGGAGGCCTCCTTTTTTGTGTCTAAAACGGACTAGTCAGAGGTGATATTAGACAACCCCTAGATTATCGCTGTTGGCGGATGATTTCTGTGCCGATACCGTCACTCGTGAAGATTTCAAGGAGGAGGGTGTGCGGTATGCGACCATCGATGAAGTGCACTTTGCGGACGCCAGCGTTAAGGGCATCAACAGCCGAGCAGATCTTAGGGATCATACCTCCTTTAACGGTACCATTTTCGATGAGTTCGAGTGCTTCCGTGCGGGTCAGAGAATTGATCAATGTGCTAGGATCGGAAGGGTCTCTCATGACGCCAGGGACATCAGAAATGTAGATCAATTTGACGGGTTTTAACTCTTTAGCAAGAGCTGCTGCTGCGAGATCTGCATTAACGTTGAGTGGCTTGTGTGTCCCTAATTCGCGAGCCAAAGGTGAGATAATGGGGGTAATTTCCATTTCCAGAGCTTCGTGGATGCGAGGGAGAAGACTTCCAATGACGCTACCAACTTCTCCAATGTCGACAGGATTTCCTTGTTCGTCCTTTTCGTGGAGGCGTTCTCCGATGAAGACTTCTGTACCAGGGATGCCAACGGCTTTACCTCCAAAGTCTCGCATGTATTGGACGAGGCCAGGGTTTATGGTACCAGACAGGGTGCGCTCCACGATGGAAATGGCTTCAGGAGTAGTCACTCGAAGACCGTTGACGAAACGAGCTTCAAGACCTGCATCTGCCATGGCCTTTGAGATGGCCTTACCGCCACCGTGAACCACAACTGGGTTGATCCCAAGGGCTTCAAGCAAAACGATGTCCTTCATCAATTTGCGGACCAATTCAGGGTCATCCATGGCACTCCCACCAAATTTGATGAGGAAAATTTTATTTCTGTAAGATTGGAGGTAGGGAAGGGCATTGACAATGACCGAGGCTTTGTCAACGAGGACGTTCAGATTATCAAGCATGAGTAAGTAGGGTAGATGGACGTTAAAAGAAGAGAGGATCTAGAGCTTAGAAAAAGCGTTTAGAGCGGAAGTAAACCAAGGGGACGATCACGGAGATGGCCATACCCAAGATGGCTCCAGGATATCCCCACTGAGAGGAGAGTTCTGGCATATTTTGGAAGTTCATGCCGTAGATACTAGCAATGAGCGTTGGTGGCATGAAAATGACAGATGCTACCGTGAAGATCTTAACGATTTCGTTCTGCTCAATATTGATGAGTCCGAGCACTGCATCCAACATGAAGTTAACATTGCCCGAAAGGAAAGTGGCGTATTCAGTAATGGAGCGAACATCTCGGTTTGCAGGCAATAGTTGCTTAGCGAGCGAATGGGTTGTGGTTGGATCGCTCTGACTGACTTCATTGCCAGCAAAGGTGATAAGGCGGGATAGGTTGGCCATGCAATCGCGTTGACGAGCTAGAAGGTCACCAACGCGACCTAGTTCTTGCAAAGTTAGCTTAAGACGCGCCGTTGCCATCGGAGCTTTCTGCTTTTTGATGGGTTTGCTGTGCTCTCTATCCCATGTCGTTTGGATGCGGTCTTCAGGTGTGGCCATTTGGGAATGCTGAGAGACAGAATCATCGTCATAGTCAGCGTCTGTATTTAATGCATCTTTCCCAGAAGTGAAAATGGCCTTAGAGAGTCCATCGAGGTCACTTGCCAGTTTTTCAAGTAGGTCGGCTTGGCGGTCAATGATTGTGCCGATGAGACCAATGAAAGCAGTGTCTCGTGAGCAAGTTTCTGCCTTTTGGATGCTGTCCGAGTAGCTACGAAAGGAATTAAGAGCCACACGACGCATGGTGATGAGGCAGTTAGGTACCAAGATAAAGGTGACTTCTGTGGGGATGGGGTGTGCGGAGTCAGACTTACCTAAAATGGAGGACGTCATGAAGCGAGCTCCATTTTCAATATAAAGACGGCTAGTCGATTCAATTTCCCGGACTTTACCATCCTGGGGAAGAACAATGCCAAAGAGTTTACCCACAAAATCGAGCTCTTCATCTTCAGGACAGAGTAAGTCTATCCAGAAGACGGAATCTAGATCATGGATACTTGTCGACTCGGGATCTTTAATGACTTCTTCGTCATAGCTATTGCGATCAATGCCTTTTTTGCCAGATTTGTTTGTTCGACGAAAGATGTAGATCATACGAGCTGAGAAGTAATCGAGTGTTAATCTGATTCAGCTTGCTAGATGCAATCGGTATTACATGGGGGTGGTGTAGCGCCAATGTGCGCTCTTTCCTATATATTGGAAAGAAAAATAGTCTGAAAAAAGCCCAATTCCGTTGCATCGGAATTGGGCTTAATAGAAAAAGGGATGGACTAGGAGTCCTGCCGAGGATTATTCGGCGACTTCTTCTGCAGTTTCTTCAGCAACAGCGAGCTTGCCGTCGACCTTAACGATCACCTTGACGGATGCTGTTACTTGAGTGTGCAATTTGACTGGAACTTCGTGTTCGCCAGCTTGCTTGATAGGCTTTTCAATATCGATAGCGTGACGATCGATTTCGAATCCCTTGGCTGCAAGTGCTTCCTGAACGGTCTGGTTGGTAACGGCTCCGAAGGTCTTGCCGTCTTGGGCAGCAGATTCGAGGTTGAGTTCAATCACAACAGCGCTGATCTTTTCAGCCAGCTCCTTAGCTTCTGCCAATTCCTTGGCTTCGCGTTCAGCACGCTTTTTCTTCAGATTGTTGATGTAGCTCTTGTTAGCCGGGGTTGCTTCCAAAGCGAGACCCTTAGGGATAAGACAGTTGCGGCCATAGCCAGCCTTAACAGTCACGAGATCGGCTTCAGCACCGAGCCCTTCGATCTTTGTTGCGAGAATAACTTCCATCGTTGCCATGGCTTTAAGTAATGGTTTTGTGAGCGGTTCAATTAGGACTATTCTCTGCCTTTGTCAAGTGAAGAATCAAAATTTTATCTCTTAGGCAGAGGGATTTACCCCGTTGTTAGGGGGTGACATCGGCGATGTTATCTACGAATTTCCGAGTAATAGCAAGGATGAATTAGAGACAAGATGGGATAGAAAAGTTTTACAGAAGAGGTAGAGGAAGAAAAATCGGTAAGTGCAAAACTGACATTGCGCTTGCGTCAGGGGCTCTGAGTGAGTAGGGATTGGCAACGGAATTCTGACTGCAGATATTATCGCAATGTCTGAAGGCAGGATTCTAAGAATGGAGAAATCTAGCTATGGCAATAGAACGCGCACTCATTTCTGTATCAGACAAGACCGGTTTGGAAGACTTTGCTAAAGGTCTTCATTCCATGGGAGTCGAACTTATTTCAACTGGTGGAACATGCAAGTTCTTGAGAGAAGCCGGACTTCCGGTAACTGAAATCTCTGACTACACAGGGGAACCTGAATTGTTTGATGGTCGTTTGAAGACTTTGCATCCGAAGGTTCACGGTGGCCTTTTGCAACGTCGTGATGACCCTGAACATCAGCGCCAAGCCAAGGAACACAATATCAAGACGATCGATCTTGTTTGTGTGAACCTTTATCCTTTCGAAGAGACAATTGCTCGCGAAGGCGTGACCCTCGCCGAAGCAATCGAAAAAATCGATATTGGTGGCCCTTCCATGTTGCGTTCTGCAGCTAAGAACTATGCCGCAGTAACAGTTGTTTGCGATCCTGCTGACTACTCTCGTGTTCTTGATGAAATGAGAACAAACCGAGAAATTGGTACGGGTAAGGAAAGTGGTGAACATGACACGTTGCTCAAGACTCGCGAAGCTCTTGCTGTAAAGGTGTTCATGCGCACTTCTCAATATGATAACGCAATTGCGAATTACTTGGGCCATCAGAGCCAAGAAAGCACAGGAGGTAGCTTCTCCATCAGCCTTCCTCTTTACCAGAAGTTGCGTTACGGCGATAACCCTCACCAGGAAGCAAGCCTGTTCGGTAATTTTGGTGATATCTTCTACCAACTGCAGGGTAAGGAACTCTCTTACACGAATGTCCTAGACATTGAAGGCGCAGCAGAATTGATTACCCAATTCCGTCGTCCAACTGTGGGTATCTTCAAGCACATGAATCCATGCGGTGTTGGTCAGGACGATGAAGATCTTCGCTTGGCTTGGCAACGTGCTTATGAAACCGATACGCAAGCTCCATTTGGTGGTGTGATTGTAATGAACCGCCCAATGACGGAAAGTTTGGCTCGTGTTGTCAGCACTATTTTCACGGACGTGATTATTGCCCCTGACTACGAACCTGAAGCTCGTGCTCTTCTCCAGAAGAAGAAGAACTGTCGCATCATTCGCGTGAATACGGAAGCTTGGTTGGCTTCACGCAAAAATCCAGTTCTCCGTTCGGCTCCAGGTGGTCTGATGGTCATGAAGCGCGACACGGAAGCTATGGGACTTGATGACTTGGCTGACAAGGTCGTGACCAAGCGCCGTCCTACAGAAGATGAATTGACCGCTATGCGCTTCAGTTGGCGAGTTGTGAAGCAAGTACACTCCAACGCCATTGTCTTCGGTAGCAAGGATCGTACGCTTGGTATTGGTGCTGGTCAGATGAGCCGTGTTGATTCTGTCCGTTTGGCTGTTTGGAAGGCAGGTCAGGCTGGTCTTGATCTCAAGGGCAGTGTCATTGCTTCTGACGCAATGTTCCCATTTGCTGACGGCTTGCAAGCTGCTATTGATGCTGGTGCAACTGCTTGTATTCAGCCTGGCGGTTCCATTCGTGACGAAGAAGTGATTGCTGCTGCTGATGCTGCAGGCATTGCAATGGTCTTCACAGGCTTCCGTCATTTCCTTCACTAATCTGATTTAACTCAACCCCACTCCTCTTAAGCACTATGATCCTTCTCGGTGTCAATATTGACCACATTGCAACCCTTCGTCAGGCGAGATATGCTACGATGTTAGATTCCTTCAATACGGAACCTGATGTTTTGGAAGGAGCTTTGGCTGCGCAGAGGGGTGGGGCTGATTCGATTACATTGCATGTGCGAGGTGACCGCCGTCACATGCAGGATGCGGATGCTTTCCGAATCCGTTCTGAGGTTAACCTCCCTCTCAACCTAGAAATGGGGAACACACCTGAAATGGTTGATTTGGCTTTGAGACTTAAGCCTGATTATGTCTGCGTTGTTCCTGAAAAGCGTGAGGAAATTACAACGGAAGGAGGGTTAGATGCTGTCTTTTATTACGATCAATTGGTTCGTTCCGTTGATGTAATGAGTCAAGCTGGTATCCAAGTGAGCCTATTTATTGACCCTGATTTGCCTCAGATTGAGGCTGCGTCTCGTCTGGGTGTTCCCATGGTGGAACTTCATACAGGATGCTTTGCCAATCATGCCGGAGAAGAACGCATCCAGGAAATTGATCGCTTGCGTCAAGCTGCCGAGGCGGCTCATAAGGCGGGGATCAAGGTGAATGCGGGACACGGTATCAATTACAAGAATTTGACAGATTTGGCTCACGTCCCATACCTCAATGAGCTGAACATTGGTCATACTATTGTGAGTCGTGCTCTGAGCGTGGGTATGGAGCAAGCTGTTCGAGAACTGAAGGCTCGCATTGTGGAATGCTTTGGTAATTAATGTTTGATGAGGAGATGCCAGTTGTAGGGATCGACCTTGTTGATTTAGACCGCATAGCCCATGCTTGGCAGGAGCATGGTGGGCACTTTGGACGGCGTATTTGTACTCAAGCAGAACTTGATTATTGTCTTGCTCACTCAGACCCTGTCCCTTTTTTGGCTGCTCGTTTTGCTGCAAAAGAGGCTGTTTCTAAGGCATTGGGGACGGGTATAGGTTCTCAATGTTCATTTCTTGATATCGAAGTGATTCATTTAGAATCAGGAGCTCCTCAATTGCGTCTTGTGGGAGGAGCATTGGAACTTTCTCAGCAGCTCGGGGTATCTTCCTGGAGCATTAGTTTGACCCATTCCGCAACGGCTGCTGCAGTTGTTGTTTTTGGTGTTTAATTGGGAATATTTTGAGTGTTTCTCGGTGCTGAGAAATTCCTTGAATTTCCTAGGTTTTGAGAGTGTCGATTATGCTATTTATGAAAGCTAAATTCTCAAAATAAATAATAGAACGTTCACATAGAAAGTGTAGCAGTAGAAAGAAAATTCAGTAATCATTCTAACAAAGCTTGAAAAGAACCAAAGTTGTGGTAGCGTTCTGGCTCTGATGAACGACAAGTTCGTCAGTTCACCAATAAACACTCACATGACAGCACCAAACGACGGGGCAACCGCCACTGCTAAAGCATGGGCCGGATTTCAATCCGGATCTTGGAAGGACCATATTGATGTCCGTCAGTTTATCCAACAAAACTATACTCCCTATGAGGGAGATGGGACATTCTTGGCTGGACCATCAGAAAAAACGTTGAAGTTGTGGGACATATTGTCTGAACTGCTCAAGAAGGAGATTGAAAATGGTGGTGTGCTTGATGCAGATGAAGAACTCGTCTCATCGATTAATTCTCACGGACCTGGGTATATCTGTAAGGACCTAGAAGTAATTTCAGGTTTGCAGACAGATGCACCTTTGAAGCGTGCGTTGATGCCCTATGGGGGACTTCGCATGGCTGAACAGGCTCTTGAGTCTTATGGCTTCCATTTGTCACCTAAGACAAAGAAGATTTTCCAAAAGCATAGAAAGACTCACAACGAAGGGGTCTTTGATGTTTATACCCCAGAAATTCGTGCTGCTCGCTCGTGTGGGATCATTACAGGGTTGCCAGATGCCTATGGGCGTGGTCGTATCATTGGCGACTATCGTCGAGTCGCTTTGTATGGGATCGATCGTTTGATCGAAGAACGTCATAAGGATGTTGCTAAAAGTGACAACGACGCGATGACGGAAGACATCATTCGTGCTCGTGAAGAAATGGCAGAACAAATTCGTGCGCTTGGCGAATTGAAGGAATTGGGCGCTGAATATGGTTTTGACCTTGGCCGCCCAGCAGAAAACAGCCGTGAAGCTGTTCAGTGGACTTATTTGGGCTACTTAGCTGCTGTTAAGGAACAGAACGGGGCTGCTATGTCCCTAGGCCGTGTTTCCACCTTCTTCGACATCTACTTTGAACGAGATCTTCGCAATGGGACGATCACGGAAGAAGAAATCCAGGAAATCATCGACCAGTTTGTGATGAAGCTTCGCATCGTGCGCTTCATCCGTACTCCAGATTATAACAACCTCTTCTCCGGTGACCCAACGTGGGTAACTGAGTCCATTGGTGGTATGGGAGATGATGGCCGTCCTTTGGTGACTCGTTCTTCCTTCCGCATGTTGCAGACCCTTTACAACTTGGGACCTGCGCCAGAACCCAACTTGACAGTTCTTTGGTCAACGCGCTTGCCTGAAAACTTCAAGAAGTTCTGTTCTAAGGTGTCTATCGATACATCATCCATCCAATACGAAAATGACGACATCATGCGTCCTGAATGGGGAGATGATTATGGGATTGCCTGCTGTGTTTCAGCTATGCGTATTGGTAAGCAGATGCAGTTCTTCGGTGCTCGCGCCAACTTGGCCAAGTGCTTGTTGTATGCCCTTAACGGTGGCCGTGACGAGTTGAAAGGTAAGCAAGTGGCTCCTGCATTCCCAGTCTATGACAAGGATGTATTGGACTATGACGAAGTGATGGAACGCTATGACAAGATGCAGGATTGGCTCGCCAAGACCTACATGAATGCGTTGAACATCATCCACTACATGCATGACAAGTATTGCTATGAACGCATTGAAATGGCTCTGCACGATGTGGAAATCCTTCGCACGATGGCTACTGGCATTGCAGGTTTGTCTGTGGCTGCAGACTCATTGTCAGCTATCAAGTACGCCAAGGTGAAGCCCATTCGCAATGAAGAAGGCCTCATCGTCGACTTCGAAACTGAAGGTGAATTCCCATGCTATGGCAATAACGATCCTCGCGTCGACGAAATCGCAGTTTCACTGGTTCGTCGCTTCATGAGAAAATTGCGCAAACTGAAGACCTACCGTGGAGCTATGCCAACGCAGTCCATTCTGACTATTACGTCAAATGTGGTGTATGGAAAGAAGACGGGTAATACGCCTGATGGACGCCGTGCAGGTGCTCCATTTGCACCAGGAGCTAACCCAATGCATGGACGTGATACAAAGGGAGCTGTTGCTTCAATGATGTCCGTTGCTAAGTTGCCTTACGAAGATTCTCAGGATGGTATTTCCTATACCTTCTCTATGATTCCAGGCGCCTTGGGCAAGACGGATACAGAACGTCGTGATAAGTTGGCTTCTTTGTTGGACGGCTATTTTGCTGCTACAGGTCACCACATTAACGTGAACGTCTTTGACAGAGAGACGTTATTGGATGCCATGGATCACCCTGAAAAGTATCCTCAGTTAACGATCCGTGTATCTGGTTATGCTGTGAACTTCATCAAGCTGACTCGTGAACAGCAGATGGATGTGATCAGCCGTACATTCCACAAGTATTAATCCTACCTTTGAGCCCCTGACCTTGGTGGTCGGGGGCTCTTTCATCCCTCTGCGCACATGATAACTTCCGATGTGTTGACCAAGTACGGTGACATTGATGGTCTCGTCCATTCAGTTGAGACGATGGGTACTGTTGATGGTCCTGGCATTCGTTTTGTTCTCTTTACATCAGGGTGTAGTTTGCGTTGTTGGTATTGCCACAATCCCGACACTTCCTATGACAGACGTGGAACTCGTCGCAAGGTATCTGAAATCCTAGCAGAAATTTCTCAGTACAAGGATTTCATCAAGGGCAGTGGCGGCGGAGTGACCATTTCAGGGGGGGATCCTTTGTTTCAACCTAAGTTGACAAAAGGGATTCTTGCCGGGTGCAAGGCCTTGGGGCTTCACACGTGCCTCGATACGTCAGGGCACTTAGGAAGGCAACTCGATGACGAGATGCTTGAAAACACTGACCTCGTGTTGCTCGACATCAAATCTTTCAATCCAGATGTGTATAAGAAGCTGACCGGAGGTGATTTGCAACCGACATTGGACTTGGCTGAACGCTTAGCTCGTGCTCATAAGCCAGTTTGGTTGCGCTATGTTCTTGTCCCTAGTATTACGGACAATCCTTCGGATATTGAGTCTTTGGCCCGCTATGCTGCAAAGCTAGGAAACGTTGAACGAGTCGACGTCCTTCCTTTCCACCAACTTGGAAAGCATAAGTGGAAGGAATTGCAGATCAATTACGTCTTGGAAGATACTGACGAACCTAGCCAGGAACTGACCGAGACAGCTCGCAATATTTTTCGTGCAAATGGCTTTGAAGATAAGGTCTATTAGAGGCCTATGGAATGGGTGTTATATCGGCGTTTGAGCCGAAGCTGAGTTCAATACGACGTTCTTCCTCAGCGATTTGTTCTTCAGAGGCTCCTAGGACTCGCATGAGGCCTGAGGACATCATTACTGCCGCTGACTCTTCGCCGGATATGATTGTTACGTTGTTGAATTGGCGCAGTTCTTGAGCTTTCTTGAGATAGAAGGTGTAGACAGTGACGTGTATGTTGGGATTGATAGAACGTGCACATTCAATGACGTCTTTTGCCTCAATGACCATGGAGCTGAGAATGAGCCCTTGAGCTTGTTCAATGCCTGCTAGCTTGAGAATTTGTGGCTTAGTTGCATCGCCGTGAATGGCCATGATTTTTTGGTTGCGCAGGTTCTGAACTGTATTGATGTTCATTTCAATCACAACCACTTCAACGTGGTTATCTTGAAGGATGCGAGCGAGACTGCGTCCTACTGGCCCGTAGCCGACGACGATGACACGTTGGGCGTCGGAGGCGACTGGAAGACATGCTTCTCCCTGTTCTTTGTCTTGTGGGTTAGACGTGAGGTTTTGAAAGCTTTCTTCAAATCGGATGTTTTCGAAATGTTTAAGTATGGGAGGGATGCGCTTATAGATGATTGGATTCAGGATGATGGAGATCACAGAAGCGATGATGATGGCGCCCAAGGTTTCTTGGCCAAAGACCTTATAATTGAGGGCCAATCCTGCCAAAATGAAGGAGAATTCACCGATTTGAGCAAGAGCAAGGGAAACAACAAGAGATAGGCGAAGAGAACGCTTAATGCCCAGGACAAGAAGAAAGGCCAGTAAGGGTTTGCAGATCATTACAATGCCCAGGATGATGAGAATCATCTTCCATTGATTCACAAAATCATGAGGATCAAGTTGCATTCCTATAGATACAAAGAAGAGAACAGCAAAGGCATCTCTCATGGGTAGAGCTTCTGCAGTAGCCCGTGCGCTGAATTCGGACTGACCGACAACCATGCCCCCGAGGAATGCACCTAGAGCCATGGACACATTGAAGAAGTATGCGGCTCCTGCAGCAATGCCGAGGGCGATGACCAGAATGGCTAGAGTAAAGAGATCTCGAGTTCCTGTACGAGCGATCCATGTCAGAGCAAGAGGAAGAAGCTTGGGCCCGACCCACAGCATAAGCACAATGAGCAGGGCAATCTCAGCAAGTGTGACACCAATAGTAGTCAGCATATTGCCTCCATCGGGATTGATAATGACGGGGAGGAGGCCCAAAGCTAAGATAGTAAACAAGTCTTCAGCGACAAGCCACCCAAGAGCAATATGACCGCCAGGTGTATGCAAAACCTTATTATCGCTCAAAACGCGTGTTAACACAACGGTGCTAGCCACGGATATGGACATCCCAAAGACAATTCCTGCTGTCCAAGACCAACCCATGCAGTGGGTGGCGATCGCACCGAGTGTTGTGGCCGTGATGATCCCCAATAAGGCCCCTGGAAGGGAGACCTTTTGGACAGCAAGTAAATCCTTCAAATGGAAGTGAAGCCCGACTCCAAACATCAGCAGGACTATGCCGATTTCTGCTAATTCGCCAGCAACCTCCGTGTTAGCAACAAAACCTGGACAGTGCGGGCCAACAATAAACCCAGCGAGGAGATATCCAACAATAGGGGATAGTCTTAGCTTTTGGCTGATAAATCCTAAAAGGAGAGCTGCGGTTAAGCCGCCAACGAGAGTTGAAATGAGGGATAAATCGTGATCCATGTGGTGTGAAGGCCTCCAGAAGTCATTACAATTCTATCCTGAGAAACAATGGTATTGCAATAGCTCAATGTTTCATATTTGGAGCTATTAATAGTCAGAGAGAGGATTATGCATGTAGAGGGAAGAAGATCCTTGAATTAATACATAATAAGGAAGAGTCTGGGTCGCACTGAGTGTAGGATTGCTAAACTCAGAGAATGGATTGAAACAATGCAAAATTTTCTCGTTACAGGAACAGATACTGATGCTGGTAAGACTTATGTAAGTAGTCTTTTGATTCGCTTGATGAGGCAACAGGGAATAGACGTTGTGGGCTTTAAGCCTATGGCATGTGGTAGCCGAGAGGATCCTCTCGCTTTGAGAGCTGCTTCTGGTCTAGAGAATTTAACGTTAGATCGTATTAATCCTGTTTTTCTGAAGAATGCGACATCTCCCTATGTGGCTGCTCGCCTTGAAAATACGGAGGTGAATTTGGAGAGCATACAGGTAGCATACGAACGGCTGAAGGAAGAACATGACTATGTCCTAGTTGAAGGCGTAGGAGGCTGGGAGGTTCCTATTGCGCCACATTATCTTTTCAGTGATTTTGCAACGGAGATGCAATTGCCTGTTGTTTTGGTGATTGGGAATAAGCTTGGTGTTTTGAATCATGCGATTCTTTCACTCCACGCCATTCAGGCGAGAGGGTTGTGCTGTGCTGGTGTCATCATCAACAACATGAGTGACGAATGGGACACTGCAAGTGTGACGAATCGTGGAATTTTAGAGGAGTTTATAGACGTCCCTGTTTTGGGTGAGTTAATTCATGGACAGGATTACTTGGATCTTGATCCTCTGCTTGAAGCTTTAAAATAGGGTGGAGCTACCAAGCGTATGATATTGACAGAAGCATAAGTGCCATCATGATAATATAATCATGATGAGAGTTCCTATGCAGTCTTGTTCTGTGGCTCTAGCTTTTCTCGTAAGCCTTGTTGGTGGCAGTATTCTTTGTGTTGCAGGAGAGACCGAAGTTGTTTCACTTCAACCTAAGAAGCTCTATGTCTTTGGAAATGGATACAGCTTCGTTGAACTACAAGGGTATACTGGCAGTGCGACTTCGATGCGCTTGGAAAACATCCCTCCTGCGATGCAAGGGACGTTTTGGGTAGATGTTGCCAAACCTGCAGAGGTTTTTCGTATCAGTAGCGAGGATAGGACTCTCCTCAAACCTAAGGAGGGGAATACCCGATACAGTGATCTTCTGAAGGCTAACGTAGGAGCTAGGGTTACCCTGACTCTCAATCAAGGTCCCTCTCTAAATGGAACCTTATTGATGGCTTTGGATGAGGGTCGAAGGGAGATTTTAGTTCAGACGGACAGAGGCATTGTTTCTGTTAAGGAGGAGAATATTGTCCAACTTGAGTTTCCTGACCTCAAAGAGCTGAAGCCAGCTCTGGATAAGAAGAAGGAAAAAACGATTCGTTTAGATCTGAAAAAAGAGGCTCCTGGGTGTGAGATTGTAACTACTGCTTTGAGCCATGGAATGGAGTGGAGTGCTAGCTACAAGATGGATTTAAGTACTCCCCAAGAAGCTGTCTTGGCCGGGAAAGCGACGATCGTGAACAGAATGGCTTCATTGGAGAAGGTCCAACTAGAACTCGTATCTGGGACCCCAGACTTGGATTGTGCAGGGAAGTTGTCACCCCTTTTCAAAATCCTCGATATTGTCGAAGAAGCCGAACCAATGGATAATGTGGATGGAGCTTCTATGCACAGAACCAGGTTTCTTGCGCAGCGTGCATCTAGCATGGCGAGTAGAGATGTGGCAGAAGAGGTCGAGGCTCAAGGACTCTATTTCTATCCGCAAGGAGAGTTTAGTTGTAAAAAAGGCGATGTCGTTGAATTGCCTTTGTTTGAGACTAAGCTCGCTTACGAGCATGTATATACGTTGAATATTCCAGACAACAAGGGCGGTGATAGCTCAGATGAAGTATGGCATTGCATACGAATTAAGAACACGACAGATAGAGCTCTAGCACCTGGAAGTGTTGAGTTCATGAGCAATGGTCGCATCACAGGCCAAGGTAGTTTGCAATTTACAGGGAAGAATGCTCAGGCAACTATTCGCCAGAATAAGGCATCGGAGATTTTGACGAGAAGAATGGAGACCATTGTCAAGGGAACGCTCCAACGTAAGTCTAAACTTACGGCTAATGAGGATAACAGAATTACCGTTGAAGGTACGTTAATTATTCGCAATGGAGGTAAGGAAAAAGTGACGATGGAAGTCTCCAAAAACCTTTTGGGATTGCCTATTAGTGCCAGTAATGGCGGAGAACTTCAGTCCTCACCTTTGTGGAATACGTGGAGTAAAAATCCTAAGGGGTTGATCAAATGGATCATTCAAATTGAGCCAGATACAGAGCAAAAGCTGACGTATTCATATGAATACGTAGAATAAGGCTTCTCTGCCCATCATAGAAGTTGACTGAGACTCTATACGGCTGTGGCTGTATAGAGTCTCATTTTGTCCCTCTCCTTATTTTGGAAGGACGATAGGCTAGAAAATGAAAAAAAGTTGCCCCAGAGAAATCTGGGACAACTTTTGAATAGGAGATGGCTCGAAGAATTAGGCGAAAGCCTTGATGAGCGTTTGACGCATTTCTTCAAGTTCCTTAGGCAGCTTAGCACCAACCTTGTCGAAGAGTTCGGTCTGGCTAGCCAATTCAGCTTGCCATTCGCTCTTGTTGAGGGTCATGTTGGTGTTGAACTGTTCTTCGGAGTAGTCGAGACCAGTCTTGTCGAGTTCTGCGTAAGTTGGGGAAACACCAAGAACCGTTTCGGTACCTTGAGCTTGTCCCTTGGAACGACGAAGCACCCAATCGAGGACGCGCATGTTGTCGCCGTAACCTGGCCAGATGAAGTGACCGTCCTGATCCTTACGGAACCAGTTGACGTTGAAGATAAGAGGAGGATTCTTAACCGTCTTGCCCATATCGAGCCAGTGTTGCCAGTAGTCACCGACATGGTAGCCGATGAATGGAAGCATAGCCATTGGGTCGCGACGAACTTGACCGATTTGACCGAAAGCAGCAGCTGTCATTTCGGAGCCCATCGTGGCACCGACGTAGACACCGTGTTCCCAGTTACGGCTTTGGAAGACCAAAGGCATGGTCGTTGCACGACGTCCACCGAAGAGAATGGCGGAAAGGGAAACACCTTCTGGGTTTTGCCATTCTGGGTCGATTGTTGGGCACTGGTAAGCAGGAGCTGTGAAGCGAGAATTTGGGTGAGCGCACTTGCGACCACAATCTGGCGTCCAGTCGTTACCTTGCCAGTCGATTGCGTGTGCAGGAGCGTCGCCGTCCATGCCTTCCCACCATACGTCGCCGTCATCAGTCAAACCAACGTTTGTGAAGATAACGTTCTTCTTGATGGTGTCCATGGCGATTGGGTTGGTCTTGTAAGACGTGCCAGGAGCAACACCAAAGTAACCGTTTTCAGGGTTAATAGCGTGGAAGGTGCCGTCTTCGTGTGGCCAGATCCAAGCGATGTCGTCACCGATGATGGAGGTCTTCCAACCAGCTTCGCGATAGGAAGCAGGGGGAACAAGCATAGCGAGGTTGGTCTTACCGCAAGCAGATGGGAATGCACCACCGATGTAAGCCTTTTCACCCGTTGGGGATTCAACACCGAGGAGGAGCATGTGTTCAGCCATCCACTTGTTCTTTTCAGCGATAGAGGAAGCAATACGGAGAGCCAAGCACTTCTTACCAAGAAGAGCGTTACCACCGTAACCAGAACCGAAGGACCAGATTTCCTGAGTTTCAGGGAAGTGGCAGATGTACTTTTCTTCGTTGCATGGCCATGTAGCGTCCTTTTGACCTGGTTCAAGAGGAGCACCAACGGTGTGGAGGCAAGGAACGAATGTGCCGTAGCCGTCACGCTTAGGATTGCCACCGCCGTTGACTTCGTCTTCAAGGCGCTTGAGAACTTCAGTACCGATCTTAGCCATGATGCGCATGTTAACGACAACATAGGGGCTATCGGTGATTTCGATACCGATCTTAGCAAGCGGAGAGTCGATAGGACCCATGCAGAAGGGGATCACGTACATGGTACGACCCTTCATACAACCGCGGCAGAGGTCGGTCAGCTTAGCCTTCATTTCGACCGGATCAGCCCAGTGGTTGGTTGGGCCTGCGTTTTCTTCCTTAGCGGAGCAGATGAACGTGCGGTCTTCGACGCGAGCGACGTCAGAAGGAGTGGAACGTGCAAGATAGCAACCAGGGCGTTTTTCCTGGTTCAATTTGATGAACGTGCCTTTTTCAACCATCTGGTTGCACAGTTCATCGTTTTCTTCCTGAGAACCGTCACACCAGTAAACGGAATCGGGCGTGCAAAGCTGGGCGATTTCAGCAACCCATTTCTTTGCTTCTTCGTGAGTGGTACCAGTCAATTTCATGGTGAGAATTTTGTATACATATTTTGATCGAATAGCAAGCTTCAGATTCGCTCGAGATCACCATAAAATTTCACGACGTGTACCAATAGGGGAACACAATGGGGATACGAATAAAATATTCCACTATTCCCTCCGCTAAAGCTTTGAAGGATTCGTGGTTCTACTTGTTGATTATAGGTAAGATAACCAGTGATGGATGGTTATGATACGCCAAGTCTTGCCCGGAAGAGGTACCAGAGTTTTTGGAATGTGTTGAGGCGGTAGCGTTTGGCAAAAACATGGAAGCCATCCTTTTTCATTTTTTGCAGGATGTTTCCATAGATAAGCCCCATAGCTTGAGCTGGTATGAGAGCCGTTTTGTCAGCAGTTGGTAACTCTGAGTACAAAGACTCTGCTTTGTCGAAGTAGTCTTCAGCAAGCTCTGCTTCAAATTGGAGCAGACTTACAAGTTCGGGAGAGTGTTTGCTCGCTTTTAGATCTTCTTCAGAATAACCGAAATCTTGCAAATCTTCTTTGGGAAGATAGATGCGCCCATGCTTAAAGAAATCTTCTGCAATATCACGGATGATATTGACTAGCTGCAGGGCATGGCCCATAGCGACAGCGTAGGGAAAAGCCGCTTCAGAAGCTCCAAGGATGCGAGCACTTGTAAGACCAACACAAGAAGCTACGCAGTAGGTATATTCTAGGAGCTCAGTTTGTGTCGCAGGCTGAACAGGATCGATGTCTCGTCTGCAACCTTCGATAAGTTTCATCATAGGTGCCTTGTCGAGAGTCAGTTCGTCGATGAGTCGCTGGACATCTTGCTCAAGCTCATTGAGGTCAGAGGCCGTGCCTTGGATGACTTGCTCCCAACGGTCTAAGGCTGCGTGTCGTTCTTCACTTGTAGGACCAGGTTCGTCAACTAGATCGTCAACAGTGCGACAAAAGGCGTAGAACTCTGCCATATGTCGGCGTTCAGTTTCTGGGAGGTCTATAAGAGTGAAGGCAAGATTAGATTTGGCCTTACGAGTGATATCTGCAGCTTGGGACATGGAAAGGGGGAACGAGGTCCATTAGGGTATCAGACCCCAGTGGGAAGTAAATGGCCAGAGAGCAAAGGATGCGGGTCCTATGATGTTGTATTGTGAGACGGGTCCCCAGAATCTAGAGTCAAATGAGCTGACGGTGTTATCGCCAAAGGCTGCATATTGATTGAAGACTGGTTTGTTGGGGAAGGTGGCCAGTTGCATTGATTGACCTGCACCCAGGTAGCATCTGATGGATGATTTACCTGATTGTGAGGTATAGGGAGTAGCGGGGATGTAACCTTCAGAATTGTAAGGAGCTTGACGATCCATTACACGTCGGATGGTCCAAGGGTCCGCCAACTTCCCATTGATCATGAGTTGTGGAGAATTGATGGTAAGTAGATCACCAGGAAGGCCACAAAGGCGTTTGACATAGTGAGTCCCATTAGCCTGATCACTGCCTGCTGAATGGCGTTTAATCCCTTCAATGCCACGAGTATCGAAAACGAAGACTTCCCCGAGTTCGGGTTTACGGAAGTGGTATGCAATCTTGTTGACTAAGATCATGTCGCCAGCATCACAGCGAGCTTGGATAATTGTCTCACCTGGGCGGAAGAAGGGGTAAATAGATCCCTTTGTCTTTTCGAAGTAGCGCATGACTTCGTTTTGGGCAGAGGGAACGTCAATCGTCGTTTGGTTATCAAATACAACGGTTGTCTTAGTGAATAGAAGCCACTGTGTTTTCTGCTGATACCCAACGATGCGAACCGGAGCTGTCGCTTGTTCGTTGACGTAAGAACTCCCGTAGAAAAGCCCCCCCGAGAGTCGATCAAAGAAAGAAGGTTGCTCTTTGGTTGGAATGACACGAATCCCATTGAGGGAAGGTTGCATGGATCCTGTTGGGATGCGAAATGGTTGAACTACGTAGTTTCGCAGACCTAGGAAGATGACAATAATAACAAAGAAAACCTCGACGTTTTCAGCAAGTGTTGACTGAGATGCTCCCGGTAGTACGTCAATGGTACCTTCAAGTGTTTGTGTTGCTTGCTCTGTATTGTTGCGATTCCAAGAACGAAGTGCTTGTTTCAAACTGTCTATCTTTTCTTGGATTTCGTCGACTTTTTGCTGATCAAGTAGATCTCTGCGGTAGTTCAAGAAACGTTTTGCCCCCTTGAGGACGAGGAGAGCCTTCTTGCGCCATGATGGGAGAAACCACGTTAGCAAGTAGTCAACTAGCATGTAGTTCAAAAGCCGAGCAGAAATGGAAGGTGTCTCAGTCACAATAGAAACAGAGGTTGGTGCAACATGTTGAATCAGCGTTGCCGTGAATAAAAGCACATTTTACCATTAAGGTAAACCCATCTTGCCTGGGTTGAGGAGATTCAAGGGGTCTAGGCATTGCTTAATTTGCTTGTGTAGCAAATAGGCGGTTTCTCCAATGGCTGATGGAAACCAAGGCGCCTTGGCTAGCCCAATTCCATGTTCTCCCGTGATGGAGCCTCGGTGGTCAATGACCCATTGGAACAAGCGATTTACGCACGACTTTGCGAGAGCCTGTTGTTGAGGATCATCATAATTTTCGACCATGATGTTTGTATGGATATTGCCATCACCAGAATGTCCGAAGCAGGCGACGGGAAGACCTGTCTCTGCCTGGAGACTCTGACAGAACGAGACGAGAGCTACTAACTCTGAACGCGGTATCACAATGTCTTCGTTCAGTTTGGTCATTCCGGTAGCTTTCAGACTGTAGGAAAATTCTCGGCGTAACGCCCAGATCTCTTCAACGGCTTCAGGCGTTTCTGCTTTTTCAATTTTGATAGCACCCAAAGACGTGACTAAATGAGAGATCTCATGGAGTTCCTCCAAAAGACCTGACTGTCGACCATCAATTTCTACGATGACGTGACCTTGGGCTTCTAATGGTAGTCGGTCCGACTGCAGATAGTTCCGGGCTGCTTGCAAAGTGAAGGCATCGGTGATTTCAAGAGCCGCAGGAAGGTGTCCCGCATTAAGGATACTTTGAACGGCTTGGGCTGCTTGGGCAAATTCACCGAAGCTGATGCTGAGAGCCATGGAAGATTGGGGGTGAGGAATCAATCGAAGAGTAGCTTCTGTGATGATTCCTAGCATCCCTTCAGAACCAATAAAGAAAGAGCTGAGATCAAATCCTGATTTGTTCTTATGAGTGCATCCTCCACATTTCAGAATGTCACCATTGGCGAGGACAACTTCTAATCCAAGGACATAATTGCGAGTAACGCCATACTTGAGACAACGAGGGCCTCCTGCATTGGTGGCAATATTACCTCCGATGGAACATTCTTTTTTGGAAGCAGGATCGGGGGGATAAAACCAACCAACGTCACTCGCTTGCTTTTGGAGTTCTGCTGTAATGACGCCTGGTTGAACTATAGCCGTGCCGTCTGATGGCGAGATGGAGATGATTTTGTTGAGACGTTCCGTTGAAAGAACAATACCTTTGTGCACGGGAACGCATCCTCCAACGTAGCCTACACCAGCACCTCGGGTGGTGACTGGAATCTTAAAGCGAGAGGCAATCTGCATTACTTGAGAAACCTCTGCGGTGTTCGACGGCAGAACAACGACGTCAGGGACACAACTGGCGTACCATTTGTCACCAGAGTACTGTTGGCGTGTCTCTAGATCAGAAAAGACAGAGTCTTTTCCTAGAGTTTCAAGTAATACTGTTTGCCAGGGCATGTGACTACTTTTGAATCGGAGCTAAGAAAGTTTGAGGACGATGGAAATCGGGTTCTCCATCAAGATCGTCACTTGTTGTTAAGAAAATTTGATCAGGGGTATTGAGAATGAAGCATGCACTCAATGTGCAGTTCTCAAGATCAACTCCCTTAAGTGAGGTAAGGGGGATACGAGCCATGGTTGTCCATTGGTTGCCATCGAGCATGTGGCGAGTTTCGACCCCCTCAGGAGCGGGGATAGCTGTGTCTGCGACTCGCGTTTCCTTGAATGCTTGTGACCACCAGGCACCGTTGGGGGAAAGGTTGAATTCCCAGTAGTTGGTTGCATCAGGATTAGCCATGAACCATTCAGCAACATCGTATTTCCAGAGTTCAGCTTGGAATGCCCCTGGCTGTCCTTCAGGGTGAGGTTGGCAAGTTGTGTGACGAGAAGCAATGAACCAGAGAGAAGAACCGTCAGTAGCAAATGCAAATTGGGCAGGGGGCGTGACGTCATATCCATACCAGTCGTTGGTGATTTCTTGGCGTGGAAGATCAGCTAATTGTTCAAAACTCCCTGGGAGTACCCATTTGTGAATCAGGATTTGCATATTCCCATTGTGATTTGGGTAATCATGGGGTCAAGCTTGATGTGCAAAATTGGCCGTGGATAAGACGGGAAAAGCGTGTTAATGATATAGTGATGAGAGGCTCGAACATAATCAGCTATCCTTTTCCTCAAGTCCCACTACCTCTTGAAGGCCAGTTCAACGGAGGAGCTTCTCATGCGGTTGTGTTCATAGGTGGATTTTGTGATTGTTGGGCAGGTCGTATGCATAGGCTATACGCCAATATTGCACCATTGGCGTCAAACGAAGTCCGGGCCTATTACCATTGGGATGGTGTAGGCATGGGCTTAGTGTACGATCTGTGCGATTCCATCGTGGCTGATGTCCAACAGTGGAGTCAGGAACATCCTGGATGCCCCATTCTCCTCATAGGGCATAGCTATGGAGGAAGTGCCGCGATGCATGTCGCTAGATGCCTCAAGCCAAAATTGTGTCCAATAGCCGTGCTTACTTTGGATCCTGTGAGTCGTCGCCAATCACCAGAGCGAGCAGAGTCTGTTGATTATTGGGCTCATACCTGGCAACAGTCTGGAGGTGGATGGGCTGATGTGATCCCAAGAATTGGAGGTCGATGGGGCAGTTGTTCTGATGCCGATGTTAATGTCCCATTAGTAGGTAAGGGATTATTCAGGCCAGGAGTTACGCATGGTCGCCCCGACTTTTTTCTGTGTGATCCGGTGGTGAATGGAGAGAGCTTGATTGATTTGGGAACTCGTTGGCTCAATGAGAAACTGAGAGGCTTTTAGTTATCGATGATAACTAGGAAAGTGTTGAGGTTGTCAATGATCTCAGGGAGGTAAAACAGGAGTAGCGCAACACAGAGCGCGATAACGAACACTCCTAAGACAATAGACCAAGTGATCCATAGGTGAGCCAAGCGTTCTTCCTTGGCTACAGCGACGGTGTCACCCGATTGAATAGCTTGTCTCATCCGGTGTGCGGCCTGTACTGCGAATAGGCCTGTGGGAAAGCAAAATAAAGCCACAATTGTGCCTTTGGTCACAAGATCGGTGGCGATAGAAGACTTTTCGGACAAGTTCATAATGAGTTGAGGAAGCGCATGAGAGGCCCGTGTAAATGCAATTATAAGTAATTAAGTGTTGCGATATATGGAAAGTGTGTCAAAAATGTCCGCGCCTTTCCAGCAAACACATATGAAAATCATTAGTGGTACCGCACACAGAGATCTTGCAGAGAGTATTGCGAGCAATGTTGGAATCCAGCTGACGGATGTGACCGTTAACACCTTCCCAGACGGTGAAAGTTGGGTGAAGATTAACGAAAATATTCGCGGACGCGACGTTTTCCTCGTTCAACCAACATGCCCTCCTCGCACAAACCACAATCTCATGGAGCTTTGTGTGATGGTTGATGCGGCTCGTCGTGCTAGCGCAGGTCGCATTACGGCAGTTATTCCCTTCTTTGGGTATGCTCGTCAGGATCGCAAGGATCAGCCTCGTGTTCCTATTACAGCCAAGTTGGTAGCTAACCTATTGACTGCAGCTGGCGTTGATCGTGTATTGACGATGGATCTGCACGCTGCTCAGATTCAGGGCTTCTTTGATATCCCTGTTGATCATCTGTATGCCAAGCCAGTTCTGATTAAGCACCTTCGCGAAACATATGTGAAGGATATGGAAAACTTGACGGTTGTTTCTCCTGACGTTGGTGGAGTTAAGACCGCTCGTGCATATGCTGAAACCTTGGGTGCTCAGTTGGCTATCGTTGCTAAGCACCGCGTCAGTGCTACGAAGGTTGAAGCAATGAATGTGATTGGTGATGTGGCCAATCGCGACGTCTTGCTCGTCGACGACATGACGGAAACGGCAGGGACTCTTTGCGCCGCTGCTGAAATCCTCAAGAAGAATGGTGCTAAGCGAGTCTTTGCTACTGTTACTCACGGTGTTCTTGGCGATATGGCTCGCGAACGTCTTGCAAATTCTGTCATTGAACGAGTCTTGACAACTGACACAGTACCACAAGCACATGGCCCCAAGGTTGATACAGTGAGCGTTGGAAATCTTCTTGCTCAGGCGGTAAAACGCATTCATGACGGAGAATCTGTATCATCTTTGTTTGACATTTGATGAAATCTAGTGCAGATTTTCGGCCCCGGCCCGGTTGCAATGCGGGTGCGGTTCTTCATTCGGCTGAATTTCTGCACCGAACCGAACGTCTAAATTAACCCATAACTACATCGCTTTTAAATACATGGCTACGACACATATCCTCAAAGCCGCGACGCGTACCTGCACTGGGTCCGGCAAGTTGAATCAACTCCGCAAGGATGGTTTTATCCCCGCTGTTGTATACGGCCCAGGGTTTGATAACGCTAATATCCAGGTTGATGCTCGCGAATTTGCTTTGATGTTGGCAAACGCTATCTCTGAACACTTCTTGGTTGACCTTCAGATCGACGGTACTTCTCAAAAGGCTCTTCTCAACGAAGTCCAACACGATTCTCTTTCTGGCCAATACCTTCACATCGACTTCCTCGCTGTGACGGAAACGACCGAAATCCACTCTGTTGTTCCTGTTGTCCTCGTAGGCGACGCAGCAGGTGTTGCACAAGGTGGTGTCTTGGATCAGCACATCCATGAACTTCACATCAAGTGCCAAGTTAAGGATCTTCCTGAAGAAATCGAAATTGACGTCAAGGACCTGAACTTGGGTGATACAATCCGTATTGCTGACGTGAAGCTTCCTGCTGGTGTTCAAACGACTCTTGCAGCTGATACTCCTGTTGCTGGTATCGAAGCTCCTGCAGCATTGACTTCTGAAGAAGAAGCCGCAGCTGCTACGGAAGAAGCTCCTGCTGAAAAGGCCGAATAATTTCGATCATACAGTCTTTCTAGAGAAGCCCGAGACAGATTTTCTGTCTCGGGCTTTTTCTTGTGGCGGAAACTGAGGGATATGGTAGAGTAGAGAACTGTAAATTACTAATATCCCTACTAAGAGCCATGAAATGCCTTGTATTGCCTACGCTTTTGATTGCTGCTCCGATGATGCTTATTGCCGATGAAGTCCAGATGCTGGATGGCAAAGTCTACAAGGATTGTACGATTGAGTTTGAGACGGCTAAGGAAATATCCATCGTCGTCCCAGTTTCTAAGACCATTAAGGATAACGTGATCCTTGCTAAGAAGGACGTGAAGCAGATTATCAAAACTCCTGCTGATGAAGTTGAGTTCGGCAAGTTGTCGAAGAAATATGGAGAACCATCGGGTTTATCAGATGACGATCTCAAGACTGGAATACAGGAAACGGATAAATTCAAAACGGCTTATCCCAAGAGTCAACTACTAGAACAGGTAGGACAACTTCAGACGGGACTACAGACCGCCATAGATTCTCGTGCAGAAGTAGCTCGTCAGAAAGCAGAGGAAGAAAAGGCGGCTCAGCCGACAGAAGAAGAGTTGAAGCGCGGTCGTTACGACATTGAAGCCAACAAGTTGCTCAAGACAATGAAGCAACAAATCAAAGGTGATAACCCTTGGGGTGGGATGCAAACATTTGAATCGTTGAAGAAAGGGTATTCTGGATCGCAGGCATACGTCGATGGCCGAGTTCTTGCTAGCAAACTGGTGCCTAAGCTTCAGGCAAACTTAGCCAAGATGCTACAGGTATCAAAGGCCAGTGATGAAGCTGAACAGAAAAAGGATCAAGAAGAGTATAAGAAGAGAAAAACCTTATCTGAAGAGGACCAGAAGAAGTTTGATGAACAGAGAAATGCTAAGCGTAAGCATCAAACTGAACGTATGAGCAAGTATCAGGACTACAAGCTGAAGCTTAGAGAGAAGAAGGTTCGTTGGTTCAAACCAACGGCTGGCTTTACGAGGTCTATAGAAGACCTGAAGAGAGTAGCTGATGAGGATGCAAATTATTTGGCTCGCAAAATCGAAGAAAGTGAGCCAGATGCAGGTGTGGCTACTGAAGCTTTTAAGAAGGCCTGGGAAGCTGTTGATGCTAAGAATTTTGACGAAGCCAAGGACTGGGCTGTTGTGATTAAAAATGCGAGAGTTCCTAAGGAGTACTACCAAGAACTTGATCAGATAATCATTGATGGTCGTCGTGAGGCTGCTGAAGAGGCTCGCAAGAAGAGGGAAGAAGATCGCCTGCGTGCCATAGAAGAACGTCGCAAGGCTCTTGAGGCGAAGAAAAAGGGACAGGAAGATGTGAAGAAGAAAAATGTCCCAGTCTCCGCTTTGCAGAAGAGTGTTAGCGGTAAGTCTGTAGAAGAAAATACAGAACCTGTAGCACCAACTCCTGAGCCCCAAGCTACTCCAGAGCAACTGGCTCCTGTGACGCCATCAACGGAAGTGTCAGCTCCTAAGGCATAACCAGCTCCAATCGATTAACAGAAGGCAGACGTACCACGATGCATAGACATCAAGGTGACGTCTGCCTTTAGACTTTTACAACAAAAGGAAATAGGCTAATAGATGGATATGAGACAGGCCTCAAGGGAACGAAGAACTGGCGAAACAGAGATCCAATTGGAGTTAAATTTGGATGGGATGGGTCGTGCTACTGTAGCAACAGGACACCCATTCTTTGATCACATGCTCAACCTATTTGCCAAGCATTCCCTCATAGACCTCAATTTGACGGCTCATGGCGATCTTGATGTGGATGCTCACCACACTGTCGAAGATGTAGCTATTGTGCTTGGAGATACTATCCGAACAGCTTTAGGGGATAAGAAGGGTATTGTTCGATATGGGTGCTCTTATTTGCCCATGGATGAAACATTGAGCCGTGCTGTAATAGACATTAGCAATAGACCCTATTTGGAGTTCCGCATCCCTGAAGGAGGGCTCCCTGATGCGCCCAACTTCCCCTTGTCTCTGACTGAAGAATTTTGCCGTGCCTTCGCAAATAATCTGCGATGCAATTTACACGTAGAAGTCTTTTACGGTAGAGATGGTCACCACATTGCTGAATCTGTCTTCAAAGCTATTGCTCACGCTATGCGAGAAGCGGTAGCTATTGACCCTCGCGTTGCTGATCAAATCCCATCCACCAAGGGAGCTTTGTAAAACTTGTGGCTATGAAATTAGGTGTGATTGACTACGGGGCTGGCAACCTCAAGAGCGTTCGCAATAGCTTCCAAGCGATTGGCGTAGACTCCGTTCTTGTCCAGACCCCCGATGAGATGGACGGCCTAACTCATTTGGTATTGCCTGGAGTGGGGGCCTTTGGTGACTGTTGTACGAAGCTTAGAACGCAAGGCCTCGTTGATGCATTGAAGGCGTGGATCGCTTCTGATCGTCCCTTCCTTGGCATATGCATAGGCTATCAGGCTCTGTTCGAATCGAGTGAAGAGTCTCCTGGTGTGGAAGGCCTTGGCATTTTCAAAGGAGCTGTCGTCCGTTTCCCAGAGTCTGACCTAAAGATCCCTCATATGGGGTGGAACAGTGTCCATTTGAAAGAAGCTGATGATCCTATGTGGAAGGACATGGGACAAGATCCGTTCTTCTACTACGTGCATTCGTATTTCCCCCAACCCACAGATGCTTCAATCGTTGCAGCTGAGACAGAGTATGGGGTGAAATTTGCTGCAGCTATTCGTCAAGGACGCCTGACGGCTACCCAGTTCCACCCAGAAAAAAGTCAGAAAATGGGGCTAACTCTGCTGAGGAACTTTGTGTCCCTCTAAGCTCCTGCCTCCTATTGATTGAGCCCTAGGGCTGTCATTAGAGCTCGGTGCACATCGACACCCGAGTGGACATCTGGCAACTCTCGGGGGCCAATGAAAACGGGATAGTCTTCTTCTGAGACAAGGTCACTGCCGTGAGATCCCTTGACTTGTCGACCATGGAGAGGGGTAAGCTCCAGGAGTGCTCGTAGCCCGATTTTCTTTTTCAGGAGGAAAGTGGCAACCGAAAGAGCGGGGAAGCGTAGCTGCGGATCGATGAAAAGTTCGGCAGGATCGTAGCCAGGCTTGCGGTGGATATCGACACAACGGGCAAAATCAGGGGCTTTTGAGTCGTCTTCCCAGTAATAGTAGGAGAACCACGCATCAGAGTTGGCAACGGCGACTATGTCTCCAAAACGATCTTGGACCGGATAGGGACGAGAAGCTAAATCGGCCGAGAGCCTGACGTCGGCAATTCCATCAGTCGATTTAAGCAGGGTAACAACCTCATCCTTGAGGCTCGCATCATTCAGGTAAATATGGGCGACTTGGTGGTCAGCGATGGCAAAAACTTGCGACGCTCCACAGTCTAGGAGTTCTTTTCCTAACTCATTTTTTACAGTGATCCAACCTTTGCTTCTGAATAAACGGTTGAGAGCGATATCATGGGTAACAGGGGAAATGCCGTATTCACTTAGCACAATGGGAACAACTGATTCTTTCCCCTCGAAGAATTCAATGAGTGACATGACCAAATCCTCGGCTTCGTGAATAGCTGGCAGGGCCTCTGCGGAATTTGAACCATACCGTTGAAGGTCATAGTCGAGATGCGGAATATAAATCAGATTCAAGGTGGGGTGGTACGTCTCCTCAATCCACTGAGCCGATCGAGAAATCCATTCCGATGATTCGCAATTGGAACCAGGCCCCCAGAATCTCGGGAAGGGGAAGGGACCTAGAGCCTTTTTGATCTCTTCTCTCAACCCCATGGGTTGGGTGTATATATCAAAGATCTTGCGCCCGTCTGCCGGATACATAGGCCGGGGTGTAATACTCCAGTCAATATCTGAGTACATGTTGTACCACCAAAAGAGCTTTGCTGTTGTGTGATCTTTTCCTTTGAGGCGATGAAGTGATTCCCAGATCTTTTCTCCAGAAACAAGTTTGTCAGACTGCTTCCAGAATTGGACTTCAGACATAGCCCTGCTGTACCAACCATTGCCTGGAATCCCGTGCTCTTCTGGAGAAAGACCTGTCACATAGGTCGCTTGGGCAGAGCAGGTCACAGCGGGGAAAACGGGTCGGAATGATGAAATGCGTCGGGATGCAGCCCACTGACTGAGTCTTGGCATTTGTTTCAGGATACGGGGCGATAATCCGACGAAGTTGATCACAGCAAGACGAGCAGAGGAGTCCATGAGCTTATTTGATTAGGACAAACCTAGCATACAGGAATTGACGCTTTCAATTTGTAAAATCAGGAGCAAGTTGACATGATAGTCCCATGCAACGACATGATCAACGTAAGGAGAATCAACTCCGGCCTATTTCTTTCTTTCCGGGCATTGCTCCCAATGCTAATGCTTCTGTTCTCGTCGCTTTTGGCAATACGCGAGTTATCTGCGCAGTGACAATTGAAGAAGATGTCCCTCGTTGGATGAAAACACAGAAAGTCCCTGGTGGATGGTTGACGGCCGAATACTCGATGCTCCCTTATTCCACGCTTGATCGTAAAAAACGCGATATCTCTGCAGGCCGTTTGGATGGGCGTTCGAGTGAAATCCAACGCCTCATAGGTCGTTCATTGCGTGCGGCTATTGATCTTTCTAAGATTGGTCAGCGTACGATTTGGATTGATTGTGATGTACTTCAGGCAGATGGCGGAACGCGTACAGCATCCATCACTGGTGCTTCGGTCGCACTTGCTATTGCTGTCAATAAATTGGTGGCCGAAGGTAAGTTGGCAGAAAATCCTCTGAAGGGCTTAGTGTCAGCTATTTCTGTAGGGATGCTTGAGGGAACACCTCTGTTAGATCTTTGCTACGTAGAAGACAAGGATGCGGATGTCGATATGAATGTCGTTATGACTGAACGTGGCGAATTCGTCGAACTTCAAGGGTCTGGCGAAGAAGCCGTCTTTACGACGGAAGAAATGAATGCTCTGCTTGATCTCGCTAGGAAAGGTATTAAGGAACTAACTGAATATCAACGCAAGGCTATTGCTTCTGCTGATCAGCCAGCACCCGAAGCACTGAAGGAATTGAGCTCCTTCTTCAATTCAAAAGCCTGATTTTCGGTAAAAATAACTTGTCACTTAAAATCTAACTTGTAGCATCAGAGAAATGATCAGGATTGCCACTCGTTGTCCTGTCTGATTGTTTATCTCTGATAATTGACCCCTATGAAAACGAATTCCGTTGCGAGAAACCTGCGTCAGGGCTTCACCTTGATCGAATTGCTCGTTGTTATTGCTATTATTGCTGCTCTGGCATCGGTCGCTTACGGCCCGATTCTTAACCAGCTCAACAAGGGCGACCAAAACACTGCTTTGCAGAACATGAAGCAGATTTCTATTGGCCTCAATCAGTTCCAAGAAGACTACAGTGCTTTCCCTGATGATGAAACTGCTGCCATGATTCAGGAACGCCAGCCAGACCTCACCTTTGGTAGTCTGACCGGTGACACCTCCAACTGCTATCTCCGCCAGTTGCTCACCAAGATGGACTCTGAAAAGAACTTCTATTGCAAGCTCGACGGTGAAATGGGGCGTACCAAGGAACCTGATGACAAGATGGCTAACAACAAGGCCTTGGTTAAGGGCGAATGTGGCTTCGCCTATGTCATGCGCGCCAACAAGACCGCTGTTCCTTCTGCCGATACCCGCTTGCCCATCCTGTTGACTCCTGTTTTGGAAACGGGTGCTACCGGTGAAGATGTTGTCTTTGATAACGACAGCTTCCGCGACAACGCTTTTGTTCTTCGTCTTGACCAATCTGTTACCAAGAAGGGCCTTAATGCTGAAGGTAAGTTTGACGATAAGTCCTCGATCTTCCCTGAAAACAAGAGAACAGGTAAGACCGTCGGCGATAAGTACATCGTCCTTCCTCCAGATCTGTAATAACTTCTCTAGTCTTTAGACTTTCAAGAGGGCATTACGCTATAACGCGTAATGCCCTCTTTTGTTGTTATGTATGGCTGATAGGCCAATCAGTGGCCTAATTCTGTTCACGGAAATGTTAGTTACCGCTATATGTTTAAGTACGAACTCAGAACAAATACCCCAGATGATAAGATCTAGAGTTAACCCTAGATCTTATCATCTGGGGGTGTTTTTGAATGAAGAGGTTGAGGTATGAGTTAAGTGCCTTGCTAGAGTGTTTCTAGCATCCTCAGGACTTCTTTCAATTTGGCGGTCGGGCGACTGGAGGAGAGTCTGGGGAATTTGCCTGACAAGAGGATATAGTCGCCGTTGCGGGAGAGCATCAGTCGTTGTTCACTGACTTCGACTTGGGAGATATGGTTTTGCGAGGCTAGGATCTTGATTTTCTGACAGATGAGCAGGTTGGATACAGCGTCAGGTAGGATTCCAAAGCGGTCGCGCCAGCGAATCTCTATAGCGTCGATTTCTTTCGTATTTTGGGCTCTAGCGAGCTCTTTATAGGCTTCGATGCGAGATTTGGAATCAGCCATATAGCTGATGGGGACATAAGCGCCAATGATGTTTTTGCGGGATTGGGTCGAGGAGGCATAAGCTGACTCTGAGAAGAGCAAGAAGTCTGCTTTGAGAGAGGCATCAATGCGAGCCAAGACTGTCTTCCCTTGAAGGCGTTCAATGGATTGCCGGAGCAACTGGCAATAGAGGTCAAAGCCGATGGCAGCGATATGTCCACTTTGTTGAGTCCCCAGAAGGTTGCCAGCACCACGGATTTCGAGGTCGCGCATGGCGACTTTGAAGCCAGCGCCTAGCTCAGAATATTGTCTGATGGCAGAGACTCTCTTGCGAGCATCTTCCGTTGTCATGGAACTGCGAGGGAGCATCAAATAGGCATAGGCCAGAGTTCCTGAACGTCCTACACGCCCTCTCAGTTGGTAAAGGTCAGCCAATCCAAATCGGTCCGCACGATCAATAATGATGGTGTTGGCATTTGGGATATCAATACCACTTTCAATGATGGTTGTGGATAGGAGGATGTCGGCTTTGCCATGGACGAAGTCTCTCATGACTTCCTCTAGCTCATTTTTAGGCATTTGGCCGTGACCAATGACGATGCGGGCTTTAGGTACGAGAGAGAGGAGCTTGTCGCGGAATAGCTCGATGGTTTTGACTCGGTTGTGCAGGAAGAAGACTTGGCCACCACGATCTAGTTCGTTAGTGATTGCTTGTCGGATGATGCGTTCATCGTAGGGGCAGACACTTGTTTGAACAGGGAGTCTGTTGACGGGTGGTGTCTCAATGGTGCTCATGTCGCGAGCGCCCATGAGAGCGAGATATAAGGTGCGAGGAATAGGCGTGGCAGAAAGAGTGAGGACGTCGATCCCTTGGAAGAGCTCTTTGAACTTTTCTTTGTGCTTAACCCCGAATCGTTGTTCTTCATCGATCACAACAAGTCCGAGATTTTTGAAGTGGACGTCAGAAGAAACGAGACGATGGGTCCCAATAACAATATCGACACTTCCATTAGCTAGGCCGTGCAGAATGCGTTTGACTTCTGCGGCACCAGTGAAGCGACTGAGCATTTCAATGCGGACAGGGTATTCACTCATCCGAGAACGGAAAGAACGGAGGTGCTGTTCAGCGAGCACAGTCGTAGGGACGAGAACGGCAACTTGATTGCCACCCGTGACGCACTTAAAGGCGGCTCTGATGGCGACTTCTGTTTTCCCGAATCCTACATCACCACAGATCAATCGATCCATGGGTCGTTCGGATTCCATGTCCGCTTTGGTCTGAGAGATAGCGCGCAACTGGTCAGGCGTTTCTTTGAAAGGGAAGGAGTTTTCGAATTCCCACATCCAGTGGTTGTCTGGAGGATGTTTGAATCCATTGCCTGTCTTGCGCTTCGCTTGCAAATCAAGCATTTGGGCAGCGTAATCTAGAACTGCCTTTTCAGCGGCATTCTTAGCTTTGGCCCATTTAGCATCACCCAACTTACTTAGTTCTGGCGTCTTGTTGCCAAGTCCTATGTAACGGCTCACTAAGTGAGCTTGCATGAGAGGAACATGCAGGATGGTGTTATTCCTGAACAGAATCTGCATTTCCTCATCACCGTTTTCTTCAGATGGGGCAATTTTGATGAATTTACCGATGCCGTGAGTGGTATGAACAACCAAATCCCCGGGAGAAATCTCTCGGAGGGAATTTTGAGATCGCATCTTCCTTGATTGCTCTTCGCGGTTAGCACGCCGTCTGGAGGTAGCTGATTGATAGCGCCCAAAGAGTTCGGCAGAAGACAGCACCGCAAGTTTGGCAATAGGGATGGTAAATCCGTAAGGGATATCGCCTCGGAGTCGTTCTGCTTTGAGCAGAATAGGTTCGTTGGAGCAGATCTCCTTAAATCGATCTTCTTCGCCAGAATTAGGGAAGAAAATGGCAACAGTCCAACCGAGATCCATCCACTCGCTCAATTGGCGAGCAGCGAGGTTGCGTTTCATCTCCTGCATGACAAAGTCCCCTGCGTCGAAGAATCCCAAGGGGTTATCTGTGATAGCGTTGGAGAAGTCCTCAATGCCCTGAGAGTCATCAGCAGGAGCTGATAGAAGCATCAGATGCCCTCGTTCAGATGATCCAGGAGTTGTGATGATTTTGTCGGATCCAGAAATGAGGTGGCGCAAAGGAAGAGTTGATGAACTCTCCCGGAATAGAAGAACAACTGAAGTTGGTTTGCGGAATGAAATCTGAGAATCGATATCAAATTCGCGGAGTGATTCGATTTCCTCATCAAAGAATTCAATACGGATCGGATATGGTGTTTGTAGAGGAAAGATATCGATGATACCGCCTCGTTGAGACCATTGACCTCGGGTAATGACCTGGTTGGTCTCCTCGAATCCGTTTGATGTACAAAGCTTGATGATTTCCGAGGGACTAATCGTCATCCCAACTGATAACTCCAACGTGTGACCATTGCCCGTTTCCTTGATGGGGACTTCTTGGTCTAGGACGCGATCTGTGACAAGAACGACTTGGAAGTCTTTCTCTTTTGATTCTATTTGTTGAAGAGCGTTGAGGCGTTCAGCAACAATTTCGGGGTCCTGGATCGATTCTGCAACAGTTTCTTCCTGTTCAGGAATGAAAACGGGATGGGGGATACCCCATGTTTGGAGTTGAGTGTAGAGAAGCTCCTGGATTCTCTGGTTAGGAGCGACCACCCAAGCTCTTTCTTGCTTGGGTAATGAGTGGAGGGCAAGGGCAACAGCGAAGCCAACTCCGGCGACATCTGTGTGATCCCAGACGACAGGAGTTTCAAGCGAAGGCTGATGTGTCAGTTGGTGAAGCCCTGACTCAAAGCAAGGAGAAGAACTGACACGTTGGAAAAGTGAGGGAATGTCCATGACATAAACTCATCCTACCCAAGTAACCTGAGATGATTACATGGGAAAGAGCCAGAGTAATAATTACTCACTAGCAGTCAACGCTAGGTATCAATCAAAGCTTAGATTAATGCCAGATCTCTTCCAGAAAGCACTAATGCTTTTTTCAAGGTCACTCCAAGATCTGTCTCCAAGAAGTTGCTTCTTAGCTTCATCCGTCGTAGCACCAGATTGGAGTGCTTTGACGTATTTTTTGATTTGAGCCGCATCGCCTTTCCCATCAGCGGTATAGAAGTAGTACACAAGGAGGGGGGCGACGCCGTAGTTTTTCATAGCATTGCTCCCTGTGAATTCCTCGTAGGACATGTCCATGAATTTTTCTAGCGAGCCGACGTTAATGTCTTTACCTAGAGCGCGGCCACCTTTTTTCCCTTTGGCGCCGTAGGCCGTGACGCTTTGAATGATACTCTTTTTATTCCCTCTGAAGTTGATTCGACCTGCATTAAATGGGCTGAGCCCGACGTACTCGGCAGATCCTTCTGTGAACCAACCTTCCTTTTTGACAGCATTTGACATCAGCAAGTGAGTGATTTCATGGATGAGAACACTCATATCTTTGACTTTGCTGTCAGAGACATAGGTCTTGCCCGATTTCTTAACCCCAAGAGAGGCAAAAGGGCAGAGAACTCGTCCGTATTTCCCCATGCCTGTCCGCCAAATTTGGATACCAGCTGTTCCAGGTTTGCCGCCTGCCTGATAGTAGTCCTCAATCTTGTCAAAGAGGTAGGCTTCAAACTTGTAATTAGGATCTACGGTCGGCGCATTGTTCAGAGGCAATGCCTTATTGGCCGCATAGGCAGTTTCAAAGACGATACTTAGTTTCCTGATGATGCTAGGGCCAATTTTCGCATCGCAGGTATATCGGAAGTGAGGGGTCTCATAGATGAATAAGTCCGGGCCTTCCTGTACTGTGGTTACTTCCACGTCCGTGTCAGCTTTTGCATCTTGAGGCCAAGGCTTATCAAAGTTCGTCGGCTGATTCGATTCGACTTCTTGAGTGGCCGTTGGCTCTTTGACCTGAGCAATGATCCATTCTTGGTCTGATTTAGAGACATCGTTGACATTGATAGCAACGTGTTGACCAGAACTTGTTTTGAGAATGAGATTTTGTTGCTCATCAATGTCTACAAGTTCAGCTTGTACTGTTTCTCCTGAACGACTTGTCCAATTACGCATTTCCGCTTGGACGTTCCACGTTAAGGCACAGGCAAGAGTAAGGAAAAGAGGTAAACGACGCATAGTAAAAGGAAGTCTGAGGAGAGAAAGAAGGTGGACTCCTTCATCGTTTAAGAAGTCCACCCTTAATGAAGGTATTAGTTATGATGGGCAGGTTTGGGGAGGAAGAGAAGGAGTAACCCACAAATCAGCATGAGGCATCCAGCCGCTGCTAGAGTTGTCGTGAGTGGAATCCCTTGGTCTTTGAACCATCCTCCAAAGAATGAGATCAAGGCACCGACACCTGCGGAGGTTAGGTTGAGGAGCCCGTAGCCCGTTGCCGAGTAACGTTCATCGATGTGAGAACGAAGAACGGGCATCAACGTGGCATCGAGAGAGCCCTGAGCGAGCCCTTGTGTGGCAACCAACCCAAGCATAAGTGTGAGCGGGACGGCAATTTCCCAACCGAAGATTCCAGGTAACAGCGCCAGAACAACCAGTGGCCCTGAAATACTGAAAGCAATGCCAGGGACGAGGGCGCGCGCACGACTGTTACGACGGAACCACATGTCAGCCAAGATAGCTCCACCCAGAACGGCGATATACTTAGCAACTGAGCTCCAAAGAGTAGCCGCTGGGCCTGCTTCGGATGAGGAAATGTGATATTGGTCCTGGAGGAGAGTGGGGTACCATGTGAGGAGGAACCAGTTGCCTGCACCAGCGAATGCCACAACGGCAAGCAACATCCACATGGGACGACCGCTTAACAAACTTGAAAGCACAGCTCCAGTGGAGAGCTTGTCTTCAGATGGTTTAGCTGTTCCTTTTTCTTGTTTTTGATCTGCAACGCTTGCCGTATCAGCAGGTGCTTGACCAGGATCTTTGAGGAACAAGATAATAACAATGGCGTAGGCCACACCAAAGAGACCAAACAGGGCAAATGTCATGCGCCAACCTGTTGAGGCTGCCATGGTTGCTCCATATCCTGCGATAGCCATGCCAACGTAAATACCACTCATGTGTAAGCCTGTAGCAATTGAGCGAGTGCTACCACGGTGGTAGTCCGTAATGAGGGCCAGAGCGGCGGGAATGTAAAAGGCTTCGCTAATCCCCATGGCCCCACGAGCAATGAGGAGGCTTGTGTAATCCTCTGCATGACCAGTCCACCAGGTGACGACAGACCAGACGACGAGCGAACAGAGGATCATCAAACGACGGCTGTAGCGGTCTGCCAGGAAGCCACCGACAGGGCTCAAGAGCGCATAGATGAGCAGGAAGACTGAGGTCACCATGCCGAATTGCGCCTCAGTTTGAGGGATATCTCGCACGATAGGTTCGTGCAAGGCAGAGAGCAATTGTCTGTCGAAGTAGTTCAACATGACAACGAACCACAGGACGACCACAGCAATCCAAGCCCAGAGGCCAGGTTTTGTATTGGGATCGGACACTGAGGAAACATTGCGGACGCCTTTGCGAATGCCAGAAATGACGATGACTGCAATAACAAAGAGTGTGAGAGCAAGAACTGCATAGTCGACAACACTCATTTCAAAGTGGTATTCGGCTTGAGTAGAGGCAACAACAGGAGTTCTTACGCCTGGGGCAGTTTCGCCACTGACGGAGATGATTTCGTAGTCGCGAGAGACGAGAGGAGCCGTGGCAATTCCAACAGGCCATTTGCCCAATGGAGTCCATTTACCAGTGATGAGATTAAAGCCGAGCACATCGTCAGATTGCACAACTGGCGTTGCAGGATCTGGGGTATTGCCACGCTTGTCGCCACCAATCAGGACAAGAGTATTTTCCCGAACAGGTGCAGGACCTACAGCTGCAGCCACTGGTTTCTCCAGTTTCTGTAGATTAAGTCCTTGCTTCTTTCCCCATTCAGCACTGTCTTTGGAACTCACATCATAGGAGATGATTTCATCCAGGTAATGTCTCGTCACAGAACCGTCAGAGTTCTTAGAGAGAGTACAACCTCCAACGATATACAAGGTGCTATCGCAATAGGCAGCAGTACTGAGGATTCTCCCAGGTACTTGGAGGGGTGCTAGCTCCTTCCATGCCATCTTGTCGACGTCTGCCTCTGTGTCGAGGACATAGACCGACTGTAGGGCTTGGTCTGGAGTATCACTATCGCGACCACCAATAACAAAGAGCTTCTTCCCCGTGCCAACAAATGCGGCTTCCGTGATAGGGCGAGGCAGATTGGGAAGTTGAGAAACGACTCCTTTGGAATCAATGAGGAATGTTGAGTCTAGGATGCCGTCAGTGTTGTTGCCGCCGGCTACAACAAGCCCTTTATCGACGGAGGCAAAAGCAGAGTAGGCTAAGGGAGTGGGAAGCTCCCCAATCTTGAGCCATTGGTTGCCAGATAGTTTGTATATGTCCTTGTGGTAGACTTTTTGTCCACGCTCTTCGGGAGTTTTTGCATTGGGAAGAGCATTGGGGAAGTTGGCGCCACCTGCAATGATGATCGTGCTACTCGTCTTTGATTCTGCAATAGTTCCAGCAACCATGCCAGCACGTCCTACGGGATCAGGAATAGCAGGGATGGCTTGTGCCGAGGGAGGGTCAATGGAGAATGACGCAAAGACTTGAGAGACCGATAGAGTCGCAGACAGAACCGCGAGAGTTACTCCTGTGCGGAGGTGCTGAAAGAGTCTACTGAAGGGTTTCATGGCTCAGATTAGGGATCAACGAGGGGTTATGAGAGTGTGGCTGCCCACACTTCATTGGAACGTTTGCCAGGGCGACGTTCGCCGTTGACGATAACGGCTTGGCCATTCCACGTGGCGCATGGAAGTACTGCACGAGGGGCAGCGATTTCTCCGCTGTCATGCCATGTCTGGGAGACGGCATCGTAGCAGAGAGATTGGTTATGGAAGCCTGGATGTTCCCAAACTGGGCTGAAGCCAGCAAGAGATCCATCGTCTCCACCAAGAAGATAAATGTGACCAGCAAGAGTTGCTGGAGCTGGTGTGGGTGCTGCCGCTACAGGGTGTGGCAGATCAGCAAGTTGAGACCACCCTGCTTCAGGAGAAAATTCCCAAGCTTCCGTGAGAAGATCTCTGACCATTTTGTCACCTTGAGGGACGAGACCTATGCCACCAAGGACGTAGATTTTGTCTTCCCAAGTAGCCATTTGGTGAAGGAAACGACCGCGGCCTGGGATAGCAGGTGCTGCCATCCAACCTTCACGGAGATGGAAGAGGTCAAGAACCCACATCTGAGGGGTGCAATCTTGTTCCCCTGGAGCAATGCTACCACCTGTCAAATAGACTTTCCCATCATGGAAAACAGCGGCGGTATTGGCCAAAGGTTTAGGTAGTTCAGGATAGCTAGAAACAGAGAGCTTGTTGTCATCCCAAGAAAGCAGGTAGACACCCGTATGGTGGCCTTCGGCATTGCAACCACCAATGCAAAGAACGCCATGTGGGATTTCTACGCATGAACCATAGGCGTATGGGATGGGTAAAGAACCTGCTACTTGCCAAGAGTCACTATCTTGGGTCAGAACAAAAACGAGATCTGTCCATGTTTTAGTGCCTCCTTCCCAAAATGGCTTATCAGGGAAATTTGCACCACCGGCCACAATCAACGCTCCATTGTGTGAGCCAGCATAGCTTCCAGCAAAGCCTTCTGCGTCGGGGAGAGATGGGAGGGACTTCCAAGTAGAATGATAATCAGACATGATCTATATAATTGTACAAATAATTATTGCACTCACGGTAACACTAGAATCCTGTGATGTCATTGCAAAAATGTAAACTTGAAGATTGAGGACAACACAAAAATAAGCTAACGTAACGCTAATAGATTGATCATGCGATTCTGTTACATACCACTGACTGCCTTAGCCTTTATGACTATGTCATTAGCCGATGATATGACTTTAAGGGATGGTCAAGAGCTACATGGCTACAAGATCTTGAGTTCTGGAGTGGACTCTGTCCGTATTTTGCACGACGAAGGCATTACCACAATTTCCGCTTCAGAATTAACTGATGAGTGGCAAGCCCTTCTGAATATGACCCCAGAGGAGGTCGATAGTAGGAAACGTGAGGTCGCCCGACGAAATAAGGAAAAGGAACAGGCGCGTCAGGACCGAGAAAATTCATTGCGGCAGAGTCTGAATGAATCGGAAAGAGTTCCGCGTTACCTTCAAGGAGCCGACATTACTGCCATGTTGGCAGGCTATACTAGTTTAGACGCTGCCGAGGCAGAAGCTGTTGCATTAAGATGGAATATTGGTGAAGCAAAGAGAGTTGGGTTGCGTGATCAGGCTTCCGTATTTCAAGATCGTCTCAATTCATATTCAGATGCACTGCAGACAGCCAAAAAGAAGAGAGAAGACGCCAATGCATATTGGACGACCTTGCAAAGCAATTATGAGCAATTAAAGGCTAGTTCAGAAGCGAACATCGCATCACTGAAGAAGCAAGTGTCTTCGTTAAAGAACGAAGTTGAAACGACGAAGTCTTCAAGTTCTCAGACGGTAGTCTATACACCACCTGTCTATATTCCTCCGCCTCAACCTCCAGTGATTATAACGCCTCCTGCACCAGTGCGAATTAATCCTGTGAAACCAGTGGCTCCTGTACGTCCCATTAACGTCACGCGCCCTGTTAACAAGATCTCGACTCCAAACAAGCCAATCTCTCCTTTGGGGATCAAAAGGTAGAGGGTGCGGGACTAGTCTAGAATGGGGTGTCGTGTGATGTGACCCTGAGTCAAGCGTGCCAGATGGGTGAATCCTGCTTTCTTGATGAGCTCGAGGGCTTGAGCGAAATCACGGGCTACTTCACTGGGACTGTGGGCGTCAGAGTTGATGACAATCGGGATGTCAGCTTCTCGAGCCAAAACGAGGAAGTCAAAGCAAGGGTATTGTTCTGCGCAAGGTTTGTGCCAACCTGCCGTGTTGAGTTCAAGAACCATCCCCGTGTTAGCTAGAGCTTCAATGACAGGGATGTAATATCGATTAAGGTCACCTTCAGGCCGATGCCCAAATTTGCGGATTAAGTCCGCGTGGGCTGCAATGGTAAACAGGCGAGAGTTGATCATTGACAGATAGAGCTCCCAATATCGATCCCATGCGCTTTCAACTGACGTTTGCGACCAGAAGTTGAGTGATTGAGGGTTGTCGAAGTCCCATTTGTTGTCCAAGTAATGCACGGAGCCGATCAGATAGTCCCAATTATTCTGTTGTCGGAGATGTTCAATCCACGGTTCAATGTTAGGAATCCAATCGCATTCCAAGCCACATCTCAATTCTGTGGTAGAGCCTTCCAATAGAGTTTTTGCTTCAGCGAGCCAGTCGAGATATGCAGGCAAATCAGAGGCTTTCATTCTCCAGTCATCGAAGTCGTCATCAGGCATAGGGGCATGGTCCGCTATACCAAAATGGACGAGTCTAGCTCTTTGGGCTGCTTGCACATACTCAGAGACTGATCCTTCCGCATGGAGGCAGAGAGGAGTATGGGTGTGGTAATCGGTAAGATCCATATAATGAGAACTTGCGCATGAGTTTAGCATGAGAAGGGGGAATATTCAAATTGCCAGTTTACAAAAAAATGCTATTATCAAAGCTTCAGAACAAGTTGGAAACATGAACGGTATAGGGGAGCATATTCTTTGCAACGAACTTACAAAACCTCTGTTGGACAATCTCAAGAGGCATCCTAAGCGTATTGTTTTTCCTGAAGGGGAAGATGTACGACTGCTGAAAGTTGCAGAGCAATTGGTTTCAGAGCAAGCCATCCTCCCCATTCTCATTGGGCGGAAGGATGTCATCAGAAAGTTGGCTGAGGATGAGCATATCTCACTAAAATATGTTCGCATCATTTCTCCTGAAAAGAGTTCTGACTTTGAGCTCTTCTGTGAACGCTATGAGCGTGCTGAAAAGATGAACGGAATGGCTGTGCCTAATGTCCGAGAGTTGATGAAGGAACCTTTGCGTTTTGCATGCATGATGGCTCTTTATGGTCAGGCGGACGGTATAGTTGCAGGCAATTCCATGGTTGGAGGAGCCTCAGTGTTCCGAGCTGTTTCTCGTTACAGACGGAGTCAGGAGGCCGATCAGCCATTGTTTGGCGTGAGCGTCATGGTGATCGACGATTTTAAGAAATTCGGAGGGGAAGGCATCGTCTTTATGGCTGATACGGGCATTACTCCTGTTCCAACAGTAGAGAATATGGCCTATTATGCGGTTCAGACTGGGAAGATGGCTCGCCACTTATTGGGGCGTCCTGTCCAGGTGTCGATGGTGAGTGCTTCAACCTTAGGCTCTATTCCCAGTGTTCCTTCCAATCGTGCTCGAGCGGCAGTTGAATTAGCCAACAGTGTCCTAGCTCGAGAACTCCTCACACATGATATTTCAGTTGAAGGGGAAATGCAGGTGGATGCCGCATTGTCTCCTGAAGCCTATCAGGTTCGCGTGCGCCATTCGGTCCTTAGACGTCCTTCAGATGTCTTGATCTTCCCGACACTTGACGCAGCAGACTTGTCCAAGAGGTTTGTTGGTCTGCTCCCAAGCGTGAAGGAGTATGGGATGATTTTAAAAGACATCCTTTTCCCAATTGCAGAAGTCCCACGGTTGGCTACTGAAGAGTCGATCTTCGGGACATCTCTGATTGTTGCCAATCAGGCTATTCGCTTCCACCAACTGTATCCAGATGGGGTGGCTCCTCTCTACTGATATCGCTAGTCCTGAGTCTTATTGAG
>CAYNVM010000001.1:50137-85662 GCA_964400645.1 uncultured Akkermansia sp.
ATCCAGATGGGGTGGCTCCTCTCTACTGATATCGCTAGTCCTGAGTCTTATTGAGCAGGATTTGATAGATCCAAGACAAAGAGTCTGGCTTCTTTCCTACAAGCAAGTTTATTGCCTGGGAGAGAGACTTTAGATGATCCTGATGGATCTAAGATGGTATTGACTCTCAAAATATGCTCTTCCGTTAGGTCAGAAACACCTTGCTTTTTGAGGTAATCAAGAAGGATTGCCTTGCGTAGTTCCAAAGGAAGGGGGAGTACCTTTGGCAAGAACAGACGTCCTTGAGGGTCGATAACGTGAAGGGTTGAAATCGCTTGGCTGAGAGCTTTCTCATTTTCATCATCAAGACGAGCGGCTCGACAGATGATAGGGCGGACGTCTCGCCCAAGGATATGGTTTAACTGGGGGAAGATCGAGTGTCTGAAAGCATTGCGAGGGATGGATGTGTCTTCATTACTTTCATCGTCCTGCCATGAGATCCCTCGATCTATAAGCCATTGCGTAATTTCCTCACGAGAGATTTCCAGAAGAGGTCGTAGAACCGTCGTATGGTTTGGCCATGTGGAGACTGCTCGCATCCCTCCAAGACGACCAGTTCCTCGACAGAGCCGAAACAAAATCGTTTCTGCTTGGTCGTCTCGATGATGAGCTAGAGCTACAACGCAATTGGGGTACTGCTCTTTCCATCTTAAGAAGGCTTCCTGTCTGAGGAGGCGAGCTGTGGTTTCAAGCGACATTTTTTTGCGCTCGGCCATTCTAGGTACATCCACGTATTCGATGAGGCATGGGATTCCTAAAGACCTAGCATATTGTTCTGTGTAACGGCAGTCGTCATCAGCAGTGCATTTGCGGATGCCATGGTGAACATGGCAGGCAATGGGATGACATCCCTGTAATTCAGACAGTAAGGTGAGCAGAGCAATGGAATCTCGTCCTCCACTCACGCCGACGAGGACTGGGCATCCCGATTGTAGATAGGGGAGGGTGGCAGGGTGGAGTTTTGAGATCATAAAATGGGGCATTTATTACACAGCCGAGGTCAAATCCGCCATAAGTCGGCAGTCAACGACGTCCAGACGAGTTACTCTGCAGTTGGTGGGAAAGATTCTAGGGCGTGAATAGCCTGTAAAAAGGCTTCTGTTGGCCATTGGCCAGGGGCGGCAGGGTTACTGCCTAAGTAACCATAGATGAGAGAGGAACCGCATTGAGAATAGAGGAGTCGAGACGTGGGGCCTAGTACTCCCATACCCATGACGGCCATGTCACCTTTGCGTTGGGCAAGTAGAGAACAGCCTGTCAATATGTCATTAGGACTAGACAGAGCAAAAGCGAATTTAACAGTGTCGGCCCCGAGAGATCTCGCTTGTCGTTCAAGAGCGATCAAGCTGTCTATATCAGGCGTTTTTTTAAAGTCGTGAGCTGATGCAATCACCTTGACGGAGGCGTCATGGGCGGCTTTGATTAGGTCCTGAGCCTCCGCCATGTGGGCTATTTCGATATCGATGGCGATTGCGCAGGGCAATACATGCTTGAGGAGATCAAACCGGATAGCGTCGGGTAACGGACGGATGCCACCTTCTTCTTGTGCACGAGCAGTGAACAAGACTGGCGTTGAAGGCCGATGAACAAGAATCTCATCAACAGTAATATGTTCAGGCAGAGCGTCTAGGCGCAACTCAACCCAGTGGCAGGTGTTGCTCAAGTCGACAGTTTGTATCTTCAACCAATCATCCCATTGAGAAATTGTCCCAATAACTTTTGTTAATGGATGTTGAATGGATGTATCGAGCATAGCTAGAAGAAAGGCTAGAAGATTTTAGACACTGGGTACTTGGTTAGCGTTTTTATCGAGGAAATCAATGAGATCTCGTGTCGTCGCTACAACATCTGGATGGGTGAGGAGCCATGAAACGATAACGACTCGGTTCGCTCCTGAAGCAATGACATCTGGCAAAGTTTTTTCGTTAACTCCCCCAATACAGAAGACTGGGAAGTCGGCCGGAACTTTGCTCCGGACTTTGGAAATATCAGACAACCCGATAGCTGGACGACCAGGTTTTGTAGCTGTAGGGAAGAGGGGGCCAAACCCTATATAGTCCGCACCTTCAGCATACCCGTTGAAAGCTTGCTCAAAACTGTGAGTGGAACGACCAATGATTTTGTCTGGACCTAACAAACTGCGAATGGCTGAGATGTCTGGAGTATCTTGACCAATGTGAACCCCATCAGCATCGCATGCTTTGGCAATGTCTGGATAGTCATTAACGATAAATAGACACTCATGTTCTCGACAGAAGGGCGCTAGTGACTGAGCAAGCTCTAGGACTTCTTCTTTGGTCTGTTTCTTGGCTCTCAATTGCAGGATGCGAATACCTCCTTCAATTAACTGCGAGGCTCGTTCTAGGACCTGATCATAAGGGACATATCCCAAGTCGAGAATACCATAAAGGTGAGAAGAGGAGAGAACCAGAGAGCGATCCATAGTAACCGACTTGTAAAGGATTAGAAGCCCATGATCAAGGCTGTTCGAACCTTGACCAGTTATCCCCATTTTGATAGAATCCGTTACCGTGCATCCCTTTCTTTATAAATCTGCTCGCAATTGTCTTTTCCGTCTTAATGCTGAAACTGCGCACGAACTGACCTTGGCCGGATTGCGCTTTGCTCAACAGTTGGGAATCTTGGCCCCACTGGTTGGCGAATATCCTGAAGATCCCATCGAGTTGATGGGGCTTAAATTCCCTAATCGAGTAGGTCTGGCTGCTGGGATGGACAAAGAAGCTAATACAATTGATGCATTTGGTACGTTGGGGTTCGGCTTTGTGGAAGTGGGGACCCTGACTCCACGTCCTCAGCCTGGCAACGATAAACCCCGACTGTTCCGTTTGATCCCTCACAAGGCAATTATCAACCGGATGGGCTTTAATAATTCAGGGATAGAACACGGAGTCGCCCAGATTAGAGAGGCTCAATTTGGAGGTGTTGTCGGCGTCAATATTGGGAAGAATAAAGTGACTCCCAATGAACAGGCAGCCGATGATTATCTCGCATGCTTGCGAGCCGCATGGCCTGTTGCTGACTACATTACAGTCAATTTCTCCTCACCTAACACTCCAGGTCTGAGAGATTTGCAGAAAGCTGATTCAGCTGCTTCGTTGCTTCGCCAACTCAAGGAAGAAGGTGCTGTGCTCAGAAGTCAAACAGGACGGCAGGTCCCCATCCTTATGAAAGTGGCGCCTGATGTCAGTGAACAGCAGATCAAGGAATTGAGCAGAGTTTTCCTTGATGAAGGGTTAGACGGACTGATTGCCACTAATACCACACTATCGAGAGTAGGTGTGGAAAGTCACCCTTGGGGCAATCAACAGGGCGGTCTTTCGGGTGCTCCTCTGACGAGCAAATCGACCGAGATCATTCAAGCTTTTGCAGCTGAATTGGGAGGTCGCATTCCTATCATTGGGGTGGGCGGTATTATGACAGGGCAAGACGCTGTAGATAAGATTAAAGCCGGTGCTTCCCTTGTTCAGCTTTACACTGGATTCGTATACAATGGCCCTCCGCTAATTGCAGAATGCGTGAAGGCTATGCGGGAACAGTGTCCAGTAGCTTGATCTTAAGATAAAGCTCTACTAAGGCAAAGACTAAGGAGGAGTAATCATGGCTGATTCATTTGTCCATCTACACGTCCACACGGAATTTTCGTTGTTGGATGGGATTATTTTGACATCTGAGATGTGTGAGCGTTGTGTCGAGTATGGGATGCCTGCTATCGCCATGACCGATCACGGCAATATGTATGGAACGATTGAGTTCTATCAGAATGCCCATAAAGCTAAGATTAAGCCCATTATCGGATGCGAAGTTTACTTGGCTCCTTTTTCTTTGCATGAGAAGAAGTCATATCCAGGCCGCAAGAATGCCACTCACTTAGTCTTATTAGCTGAGAATAATCTTGGATATCACAATTTGGCCAAGATTGTGACTCGCGGATGCCTTGATGGCTTCTACTATAAGCCGAGAATTGACCTGCAAACATTGGAGGAGTTCCATGAAGGGGTCATTTGCCTGAGTGGCTGTATCGGTGGACCTATCAATGAGTGGCTCTTAAAGGATGATTATGCAAAGGCCTCGGAAATGACAGCTCGTCTTGCTGGTATTTTCGGCAAGGATAACTTCTTTATTGAGTTACAGAGGCATGGCCTACAGGAAGAAGAAAAGGTATTTCCTAGCCTTATCAAGCTCGCACGTGAACACAATTTGCCGATAGTGGCAACGAATGATGCACACTTCCTTAAGGCTGAAGACTACGATGCTCACGACGTTCATATCTGCATTGGTACAGGGAAATACCTCGTTGAACACGATCGATTGCGTTATCCGAAGTCAGTCTATCTCAAGACGCCTGAAGAGATGCGAGAACTCTTCAGTGATTATCCCGAAGCATGCGATAATACGTTGAAGATCGCTGAGAGATGTGATGTCCAAATCAAGTTGGACTCAACATGTACGGAGAAATATCCCCAGTTCGATACGCCTGATGGATCAACTCGAGAAGACTACTTGCGTAGAGTCTGCGAGAAGGGGCTTGTAATGCGTTACGGTGAGGAACGCGTGGCCAAAGATCCTGAGCTTATGGAGCGCCTCAACTATGAGTTGGGGATTATTAACGAACGTCGATTCGCTTCATACTTCCTCATCACGGCAGACTTTATTAACTGGGCAAAGGATCACAACATCCCTGTGGGGCCTGGCCGTGGTTCTGCTGCAGGCTCTATCGTGGCCTATTCGATGAAGATTACGGACATCGACCCCTTGCAATTTGGTCTCATCTTCGAACGTTTCCTGAATCCAGAACGTGTGAGTCCTCCTGATATTGATATCGACTTCTGTCAGACTCGCCGTCAGGAAGTGATCGAGTACGTGCGACAGAAGTACGGCGAACGCTCAGTGTCCAACATCATTACCTACGGCACCATGGGTGCTAAGTCGGTCATTCGTGATGTGGCTCGCGTCATTAATCTCTCTTATAGTGATACGGACCGAATCTCTAAAATGATTGAGACAGGTCCTGGGGTAACTCTCACAAACCAATATGATACCAAGCCTGAGCTGAGAGAGCTCATAGATTCCAACGAATCATACAAACAACTGTGGTCGTATGCTTTGCGATTAGAAGGTAAAGTCCGCAACGTAGGTGTTCACGCTGCTGGGGTTGTGATCGGTGACTGTGAGTTGGACGAACACGTCCCTCTTGACCGAGATAAGAACGGTGGCGTTGTGACGCAATACGACATGGGTGCTGTGACTGATGTTGGTCTGTTGAAGATGGACTTCTTAGGCTTGAAGACCATGACCATGATCATGGACTGCGTCGGTTACATCCGAGAAGACTCTGATCCTAGTTTTGATATCTACAAACTTCCACTCGATGATAAGCCAACGCTAGACCTGCTCAACCGAGGTGATACGAAGGGCGTCTTCCAGCTTGAATCTTCGGGCTTCGTGGAAACGTGTAAGAGGTACGGGATTCAGAAGATTGAAGATATTATTGACTTGTTAGCACTATATCGGCCAGGTGCTATGCAGTTCATGGATGACATGATCGATGTCAAGAAAGGGCGTAAGCAAGCTATCTACGAGCATCCGCTTCTAGAAAAAGTATGTGGCGATACCTATGGCATCATGATCTACCAGGAACAGGTGCAAAATGCGGCCAAGTTGTTAGCTGGTTATACGCTAGGTGGTGCTGACCTTCTTCGTCGTGCTATGGGTAAGAAAGACCCTGTCAAAATGGCGAAGGAACGCTCTCACTTCATTGAGGGGTGTGAAAAGACCAATGGCATAGATGCAGATCTTGCTGGTAAGATCTTCGATAAGATTGAGAAGTTTGCTGGCTATGGCTTCAACAAGTCTCACTCGGCTTGTTACGGTCACATTTCATATTGGACGGCATACCTCAAAGCAAACCATCCCGTTGAGTTCATTGCAGGTTTGCTGTCTAACGAAATGGACAATACGGATAAATTGGGCGTGTTCATTGCTGAGGCCAACAAGATGGGGATCGAAGTTCTTCCTCCTAGCATCAACAAATCGAAAATCAAATTTGCGCCAGAGCAGTTACGCTCTGGAAAATGGGGGGTGCGCTATGGTCTAGCTGCCATCAAGAATGTAGGTGGTGGCGCAATGGAGCAATTGGTGGAGGAACGTAGCAAATCTGGGCCTTTTGGATCAATGGATGACTTGTGCAAGAGGCTTGATTCAAAAGTTATCAACAAGAAGATTCTGGAATCACTGATCCGAGCTGGTGCCTTGGACTGGACTCGTGAAACAAGATTATCAATGTTTGAGCGAGTTGATACATGTCTGAGATGGGCTGCAGAGATGCACAAAGACAAAGCCAGTGGGCAGTGTACCTTCTTTGATGACTTCGATAAGGCAGAGGAGACCGTGGAGGATGTTGCTTGCCCTGAGAATGTAACCACAAAAGAATGGGATAAGGAACAGAGGATGAATGATGAACATGAGCTCCTTGGCTTCTATTTTTGTGGGAATCCTCTGGATAGCATGAGGGAAGAGCTTTCTTCCTCGAAGTACCTTAAGATCGGTTCTTTAGAAGAGTTAGAACTCGATTCTCAGAAGCGTAAGCAGTACATGCTAGCGGGCAGAGTCCGTTCTATTGATGTAAAGCTGAGTAAATCCTCTGGGCGTAAGTTTGCTTCGATAAGTCTAGAAGATCTGACGGGAGTGGTAGAGGTCATGGCGTGGCCTGATACGTATAGCAAGATTCTAGAACTGGACCCTCCTCTTGATCACAACAGTTTCATTGCTGTGAAAGCAAGTATAGACGAGGACGACCGAACGGGAACTAAGAAAGTTACGGCCAGAAGCGTTGATCTTTTAACGTCTCGCAAGAAAAAGCAAAAGGGGAATTCGTTGATCGTCTCACTGTCAACGATTCGCCATGATCGTGGTGATGTGGAAAAACTGCAGGGTATCCTGAAGAAATATCCAGGGAAAACCCCTGTGTTGCTAGAAATCCATGATTCATTGGGGCATTCTAAGACAATAGAACTAGGAGAACGGTACAAAGTCGATATGAGTGCCGACCTCCTCCAAGATCTTTCTATCTATAGCTAAGTAATTCAGAAACGTGCGTTCTGAATTACTTAGGTCGGGATGTGAATGGATCCGAAGAAAATACAGGCCAAAGAGATGACGACGATTGAAATGATATTGAGCCAGAAGCCTGCTCTGATCATTTCTCGCATCTGAATGTGTCCTGTCCCAAAAATGATGGCATTGGGAGGAGTTGCAACGGGCATCATGAATGCCGCGGATGCTCCTATTGTCGTGACCAGGAGGATCTGTTCGACAGGGACTCCAAGGACGGGGGCGGCGGCTGCTAGCAGAGGCAACATGGTTGCTGTCAGTGCGGTGTTGCTTGTGAATTCGGTTGCAAATACAACCAATGTGCAAACCCCAAAGACAATGATCCATGAGGGAAGTCCTGAAAATGCCGTTGCCTGGGCTGCAATTAGTGCTGCACAACCTGTTTCTTGAATGGCTGCAGCCATGGATAAGCCTCCCCCGAACAATAGAAGGACATCCCAAGGGATGGTGTCACAATGTTTCCAATCAAGAGCTCGTTCTCCACTCCCTATTTTGACGGGAATACAGAAGAGGGAGACGCCTGCAATCATGGCGATGACAGCATCTGTGAGGTATTTGAATGGTCGCACGTTGTCGCCACAGGTGACAGAGCGGATTTGTGAGCTAAAGCACCATAGTAGAATTGCAATCGTAAACACGGTCAGAACCGACTTTTCTCCTGTAGAAAGTCTCCCTAGTTTCTTTAATTCAGACTGGATCCATTCTCGGCCACCAACGATTTCATTGAGTTTGCTTCTGAATAGAACCTTCGTCAGAAGTATCCAAGTGAGAGGCATGAGAATAATAACTACAGGTAAGCCAACTTTCATCCATTCAGCGATGGTGAATTCGTAGCCATAGCTTTGTTGAATGAAACGAGCAAAGATGCCATTGGGAGGCGAACCAATAAGAGTGCCCATACCTCCGATGGAAGCTCCGTAGGCAACTGCTAGTAAAATACATGTGCCCAGATTTCGTTCGTCCTTAGTGATGGTTGGGGAAGTAGAAGCTTGCCGGATAACCGACATAATTGCGATAGCAATAGGTGCCATCATCGCTGCTGTTGCAGCATTTGATACCCACATGGAGATGAATCCCGATGAGATCATGACTCCTGCAACGATAGCTCCTTTTGTTGTCCCGACGATGTTGAGCGTGGTCAAGGCTATGCGTCTGTCTAGCCCCCAACGTTGGATGCCTGCTGCAAGCAAGAATCCACCCAAGAAGAGGAAGATGATATCTGAAGCATAGGGAGCCAAAGTCCTATCCAAAGTATTCACGTCACACAGTGGATATAGGATAATGGGCAACATTGCTGTCACTGGAATAGGAACTGTCTCCGTAAACCACCACGTCGCCATCCAAAACAAAATGGCTAAGCAAGCTTTTGTGGCATGCATCAGAGGTTTTACCTCTCCTAGCTCGTTGACGTAGTTGTCGGGAAGAACGAAGTAAATGACGAGTCCCAATAGGGGACCTAATATTAAAGCTAATTTCTTCGACAATCTAGAAAAGTCTCTCGTTTGAGATGATTCCGTCATAAGACATTTGTATGATCTATCATACTCGCATATTTATAAAATAAAGAAAGATAAATGATGAGTAATCTCTCACAGAGATCTCTGTATAATTAGAAACTCAAGATTAGTGGCCAAATTTGGTGTAAAGATGCGAAAATTAGGAAACAGGGTGCGAATAAATTTAGAATAATTAATGTTAGAAAAGAGGATTCATCAATATTGCTCGATTGGAAATTTCAAGAGCGAGTCATGAAGGAGAGTCTTCTTGTGTTCAATAGTCGTGACAAAATACGTGCTCTCTGTTATGCAAGCGGAAAGGAACACTATGAAATTCCAAGGTCTTTACACAGCACTCGTGACGCCGTTCCGCAACGGGAAGGTAGATGAGCCTGCCTTTGAGGCTCTGATCGAAACACAAATTGCTGCGGGAGTTGCAGGGATTGTCCCCGTGGGAACGACAGGAGAGTCACCAACCTTGTCGGTGGCTGAACATTTGGAGGTGATTGAATCCGCCGTGCGCTATGCAAAAAATCGCATTCAGGTGATTGCAGGCGCTGGAGCTAATTGCACCGCTGAAGCCATTGAGCTAGTTCGCGAAGCTGAACAAGCTGGCGTGACAGGGACTTTGCAGGTTTGCCCCTACTACAACAAGCCTTCTCAGGAAGGGGTATATCGCCACTTCCGCACGATTGCTGAGGCCTCAGAATTGCCTATGGTTCTCTACAGTATTCCTGGCCGTTGTGGCATTGAAATCGGTGTGGAGACGGTTGCCCGTTTGGCTAGAGATTGCAAGTCCATCGTCGCTGTTAAGGAAGCAGGCGGTAATGTTGATCGAGTGAATCAGTTGGTGCAGGCTGTACCAGAAGACTTTACCGTGTTGTGTGGAGATGACGGCTTGAGTGTTCCGTTCATGTCTTGTGGCGCTAAAGGACTCATTTCCGTGACGTCCAACCTCGTCCCTGTGGCAATGAACCGCCTCATTACGGCCTGTTTAGATTTTGACTACAAGACAGCTCTTGAATTGCAGAAGAAGCTGTACCCATTGATGCATACGTTGATGACATTGGATGGCAATCCTGTGACTATTAAGGCTGCCATGGCCATGAAGGGTGTCATGAGCGGAGAAATCAGACTCCCCTTGGTAGAGCTTTCTGATGAGAAGAAGAAAGTTTTGGCCTCTGTCCTTTCACAATTTGAATTGAACTGATTATGCTTTCCATTCTAGTTACAGGTTCATCTGGTCGTATGGGCCGAGCCGTTATCGACGCTGTCCAACAGGAACCAGACGCTGTTCTGGGTGCAACCCACGATGTAGGGCAATCATTGGATGAACTTTTGCCTTCCTGTGATGCAATCATCGATTTCTCAAATCACAGCTTCACTTCATGCATGTTGGATGTAGCTGTTGCTCAAGGTAAGGCTGTAGTCATTGGTACGACAGGTCATACCGCTGAGGAACGCGAAGCTATTGTTAAAGCCTCTAAGCAGATCCCTATCGTTTTTGCAGCCAATTTCTCTATTGGCGTGAATACGCTCTTTTGGTTGACACGCAAGGCTGCTGACATCTTGAACACGGGATACGACATTGAAGTGATCGAGATGCATCACCATAACAAGATTGATGCACCTTCAGGAACGGCTCGCCGTTTGGCTGAGATCCTTTGTGAAGAAACAGGCATGGATTACGACAAAGACGTCGCCCATGGACGTGTCGGCAATATTGGGGCTCGTCCTGCTCGTGAAATCGGTATGCACTCCATGCGCGGTGGTGATGTTGTTGGGGATCACACGGTGATTTTTGCTGGTGACGGCGAACGTGTGGAGCTCACACACAAGGCTTCAAGTCGAATGACCTTTGCAGCAGGAGCAGTGAGAGCGGCTTTGTGGTTGCAAGGGAAGAACGCTGGCCTCTATGACATGGAGGATGTGTTAGGCCTTAAGGAACTTTAATATAAAAAAATGAGACGAGCCGGCATCGCATTAGGCTCCAATCTCGGGGATAAAATCAACCTAGTCCGCTTAGCTCGTGCCGAGTTGAGCGGACTGAGAGTTCCTGACTCTATATTCCTCTGCTCATCTCTGTATGAAACAGACCCAGTAGGCTGTCCTGCTGGGTCAGATAATTATCTGAATGCTGTGGTTGAATTGGCATGGGAAGGAGATGCTGAGACGTTGTTAGAGCGGTGCCAAGAGATTGAGACCCATGGAGGACGCGTTCGCTCTGGGGTGAGGTGTGAACCTAGGACAGTTGATGTCGACCTGCTGTATTTAGGAGATCTCGTTATTAATACACCTCGCTTGGTTTTGCCTCATCCGCGAGCTCACCTGCGACGTTTCGTATTGAGGCCTTTGGCCGATATTTGCCCTAACCTTCGTCTGCCTGGTTGTGAGTTTAGTGTTATTGAACAACTCTCTAGGCTTGAAACTGATGAACCCGAACCTCGTCTCGTATCAGAACAGTGGTAAACTAAAAAAGAAGTTATATGACTACGAAATCACAAGAAAAGGCTCTTGCTATTAGACAACGCAAGGGAACTGATCCCATTTCATTATTGACGGCTTACGACTACCCAACAGCTCGCCTTCTCGACGAAGCTGGGATTGATATTATTCTCGTAGGCGATTCTCTGGGAATGACGGTTTTAGGCTTCCCTGATACGACCCATGTGACTTTGGCACATATCATCCACCATGTGCAGGCTGTTGCTCGAGGAAATAAGAATGCCTTTCTAGTAGCAGATATGCCTATTCATACCTATGACACAGTGGAACAGGCTTTAGACTCTGCACGCCAGCTAGTCGAAGCCGGGGCAGATGCTGTGAAGTTGGAAGGTGGCTTGGCTCAAGAAGCTAAAATCTCAGCCATTGTGCAGGCTGGTATTCCTGTCGTAGGACATGTTGGTCTTTTGCCTCAGAAAGTTCTTGAGGAAGGTGGCTATAAGATCAAAGGTAAGACAGATGCTGAAATTGCGGCTTTGAAAGAGGACATCTTAGCGGTGAACCGTGCGGGTGTATGTTCTATTGTTGTTGAAGGAACTCGCCCGGAAGTCGCTCGGCAAATGACTCTCCTTTCTGAAGTCCCTACGCTTGGTATTGGATCTGGTGCTGGTACTTGTGATGGAGGTGTTGCTGTGATTACAGACTTGGTAGGTGGTTTCCCTTGGTTTGTCCCAGGGTTTATCAAACCCAAAGGGGATGTGGCTGCTATTGTCACTCAATGTGCTAAGGAATGGGTAGATGATCTCCGAGAACAGGGAACTCCCTTGCAAAATAAATAAGTCTCGAGATTATTGATTATCTGACACGATATGGAACGTAAAACATTTCGGATCATTACGGTATTCTTTGCGCTAGCTGGGATTGTGATCTTCGGATTTGCATGGTTTACAGCGAAGCGTGATGCAACCCCCGTTCAACATGTGAACCGAAATATTTACGACGCCGATATTCCTCCGCATGAGAATGTCCCCTTTGACTACCGTTTTATCCTCTTGTCTGCTTTCGATTGTGCTAAGGCTCCATTAGCGGACGAGTTCACGTCGCCACTTGGGAGTGAAGAAGGGGCTTTCACTTATACCGCCCAGGACTGCGGTGATGGGAATTCTCGCCGTGGGGGCCCTCATTGGGGGGCTGATCTCAATGGTATAGGGGGAGAGAATACGGATGAAGGCGACCCTGTTTACGCTGCTGGTCGTGGGCGTGTTGTATACTGTGGCGAGCCTAATCCGTCATGGGGGAATGTTGTCGTATTGTTGCATAGGCTTCCCAATGGAAGTCTCATCCAGTCCCTTTATGCTCACCTCGACTCGTTTAATGTGCGAGTAGGACAGGTTGTACCTCGTGGGCAGGTTATCGGTAAAGTGGGGACGGCTCATGGGCTTTATGCTGCTCATCTTCATTTCGAGATGATTGCCACGGCACAAAATGAAGCAGGGCTACCTGGCTATGGGAAGTCGATGGGCGCACGACTCAAACCCTCAGACATCCTGAAGGAATATGCCCCTCGCAAGGGCGCTCATTTGCCAGATTTGTTGCCAGCTCTCCAAGGAGTCCAAGCTGATTTGGACTTAGAACAAATGGAAATCAAAATTTTGCCAGCTCCAGATTCTGCTAAGTAGGAATAATCCATAGCGGGCATGTCTTCGTCGTTGCAAAGATCTGAGGGATATGCCAATGTGTTGGAGCGCTCAAGCGTTGCTCTGTACAGATACTGCATCCATGCTCATTCCCTTTTTCTCTAAGAATCGCGATCACATCAAATATTACGATAGAATCCGCTCTGAACTTGTGAAAGTTCAGGAGATGATTGCTTCTCAGACTGATTGTTTTGAACCATCTGTAGCCAAATACATGGATACAGTAACTCAGTCACGTGGCAAGATGTTGCGCCCTTCTCTTGTGATGTTGGCTGCAGGAACTGTCGGCACAATCACTCAAGAACATGTGAAACTAGGTGCCATTTTGGAAATGGTTCACATGGCTTCGTTGGTGCACGATGATGTGATTGACCATGCAGACACAAGACGCGGTCACGATACACCTAATGCTCTTTGGGGGAACAATTTGGCTGTTCTTCTTGGCGATGCCCTCTTTGCTCATGCCATGGTCTTAGGTACAGACTTTGAAAGCATTGATTTTTGCCGCCGTCTCGGAACTATTGTCCGAGATGTTTGTCAGGGTGAAGTAGAACAATCGAGTCGTCTCTTTGAACTCGATATGCCTCGTGAGGACTACTACAAGATTATCCGAATGAAGACGGCTTCCCTGTTCTCTGCTGCAACGGGAGGTGCCGCTTGGTTGGCTCGTATTGATGACGAGCGAGTCAATGACATGTATAAGCTCGGCGAAGTCTTGGGGATCGCCTATCAGATCTACGATGATTGCCTTGATCTAGTCGGTGACGAAGATGATGCGGGCAAGACTCTCCATACTGATGCGGAAAAGGGTAAGTTGACCTTGCCTATCTTCAACCTCTTGGAAAGCGATGATGAAGTCGGCAAGATGGTTCGCTCTGCGTTGGAACGTGAGCAATCTCCTGACTACGAAAAGATCCAGGATACAGAAACGTACCGAGATGCCATCAAAAAAGCTGTTGATGAAGCCAAGCATCTGACAGCAACAGCTCGCGAGATCCTGTGGCATTTTGAACCGTCGGAGCACCGCGCTGCTTTTTCCGATTTGACGATTCATTTGGATTCTCTTCTGGATAAGTGCGTGCCCTAATGGGTGCTTAGGTCGCATGCAAGGCATGCTTTCTTCAGTTTCAAAGGCCGTGGTGATGAAACGCAGACTCTACATTCCTGGACCTACATGGGTGGATGATGGAGCTCGCCAAGCCATGATGGGAGAGATGATGGGGCATCGCTCACGTAGTTTCACTGACCTTGTGAAACATTCTCAGCCTGTCCTTCAGCAGTTGGCCGGAACGGTGCGTCCCGTGTATCTAGCGACTTGTTCCTCTTGGGGAATGATGGAAGCTGCCTTGCGTAATCTTGTCCGCCCTGGCCAATGCGTGCTCAATTGTTGCAATGGAGCTTTTTCTGATCGCTGGCACGATGTCTCCTTGCGCTGTGGATTTGAAGCGGATGCGTTGCGCGTGCCGTGGGGACAGATTATTACCCCCGAGTTGCTGCGAGATGCCTTAGAAAAGAAGCATTACGACCTTGTGACGATTGTTCATGCCGAGACGTCAACGGGCGTTCTCAACCCCATCGAGTCGTTGGCCGAGGTGTTACGAGATTTTCCTGACACGATGTCAGCTGTCGATGTTGTTTCCTCTTACTCGGCTTATCCATTGAAAATGGACGAGTGGGGAATTGACGCACTCATGTCAGGCGTCCAGAAGGCTCTGTCATTGCCTCCCGGGTTAACAATTTGCGCTATCTCAGAACGAGCTTTGAAGCGTTCTTCTGAAGCGACAAACAAGGGATTGTACTTCGACTTCCTCGAGTACGAGAAGAATGCTGTACGTCAGATGACGATTACGACGCCCAATATTCCCGCTATTATGGGACTAGCCTATCGAGCGGATGAGATTGCTCGCGAGGGATTGGAAAAGCGCTTCAGAAGGCACGATCGTTGCCGTCGTTTCATGGCGGATCAGGCAGCACCGCTAGGTCTTCGTATTGTGCCTGACGAGGACCATTGTACGCCGACCTTGAATTGCTTTACCATTGATCGTGCCGATCTCAGCCCTGCTCCCATAGATACCGTGAGCCTGGTGCGTCGGTTAGAAGAAGAATACGGGTGGCAGATAGATGCAGGGTACGGCCAATGGAAGGGGAGTCATCTGAGGATTTCTAACATGGGGGTATGGAGCGAAACTGAATTGATCCCCCTCTTGGCGGATTTGTCTCGTTGTTTAGACGAACTTGCTCTTGTCTAGTCGTCGTACTGACGTACTTTCTGATTTATAGGCTTGAAAATTAGAAAATTGGATGTTTCCCTATAAAGCTCCCTGAACTTTATTTAGAAATCAACCATGTCATCAGATATTAAGCTTGATGCCCTCGAGTATCATGCACAGCCACGTCCTGGCAAGATGGAGACGATCCCATGCAAGCCTGCCTCAACGCAATGGGATTTAACATTGGCCTATTCTCCTGGGGTTGCTGAACCTTGTTTGCGCATTAAAGAAGACCCCTCATTGAGCTCATTATATACAGGGAAATCGAATCTGGTGGGCGTCATTACTAATGGGACCGCCGTTTTGGGCCTTGGAAATATTGGTCCCGATGCGGCCAAGCCTGTTATGGAAGGGAAGGGCCTTTTGTTCAAGGTCTTCGCCGATATCGACGTGTTCGATATCGAACTCAACGTCCGCGAACCTGAAAAGCTCATTGAAGTGATCAAGACGATGGAACCAACCTTTGGTGCCATCAACTTGGAAGACATTAAGGCCCCTGAGTGCTTCATGCTTGAAGAACGCTTGCGTGCTGAAATGAACATTCCTGTATTCCACGATGACCAGCATGGAACGGCCGTGATTTCTGGTGCCGCTCTGTTGAATGCTTCTGAGTTGACGAACCGTCGTCTGGAAGAGATGCGCGTGGTGGTCGTGGGCGCTGGCGCAGCCGGTATCGCATGTGCCAAGTTCTATATCTCCTTAGGAGTGGCCCGTGAGAATATTTACATGTTCGACTCCAAGGGGCTGATCCAGTCTGGTCGCATGGATTTGCACTCTAGCAAGATGCAATTTGCCCAGACGCATAACTGCTCGTTGGAAGAAGCGCTCAAGGGTGCTGACGTGTTCCTCGGCTTGTCGACCAAGGGTGTCCTTAGCCAAGACATGGTGAAGACAATGGCTCCTTCACCGATTATCTTTGCTTGTGCAAACCCAGACCCGGAAATTACCTATGCTGAAGCCAAAAAGGCTCGCCCCGATTGTATCATGGGCTCAGGTCGTTCAGATTGGCCGAACCAGGTGAACAACGTTTCTTGCTTCCCATTCATGTTCCGCGCAGCTCTCGATGTTCGTGCTAAGACCATTAATGAGTCCATGAAGATCGCAGCAGCACGTGCCTTAGCTGATCTTGCCAAGGAACCTGTCCCCCAAGAAGTTGTCGAAGCTTACGGTGGCACACCGTTGAGTTTCGGTATCGATTACGTGATTCCAAAGCCCTTGGATCCTCGTATCATCGACTGGCAGTGCCCAGCCGTGGCTCAGGCCGCTATGGTGTCGGGCGTGGCTCAGGCTCCTATCCGCGATATGGAGGCATATCGTCGTGAATTGCGTACACGCATCGCTCAAGCCCGTCAGAGAACTCAAATGATCGTTCAGAGCTACTTGAAGCACTAACCTTCTTGTTGAAGTATTCCTAGAAATAGAAAAGCCTCTCTGGTATCGCTCCAGAGAGGCTTTTCAATTCGGAAGAGTAAGCGAGGGGTACTTAGTAGCCTAAAGCTCGACGGATATCCTCGGCATATTTCTTGGCCTTTTCGGCAAAGCTCAAGTGTTCGTCTTTGTACAAGATGCCACGGGAGACGTTGATCAGAGGAGGGGAAACTCGGCCAGACCCAGTCAGTGAGGAAAGGTCTCCACCCTGAGCTCCCAATCCTGGAATCAGTAGAGGTGCATCTGGAACGTGATTGAGCAGTTCTGAATCGGCATTAGTGAGACCAATGACCATCCCCACGTCCGTAGCTCGTCCTTCCTTGGCGGCGCGAGTGACCATATCGCCAACAAGTTGGTAGACCTTGCGCCCATCAGATAACGTTTGGCGTTCGATGTCGACTGAACCAGGGTTGGACGTCACTGTCAGGAGGTAGACTCCCTTGCCTTCGTAGTCCAAAAATGGTTCCAAGGTATCGTAGCCCATGAAAGGACTCAGAGTGACGGCGTCAACGTTTAAGCGTTCGAAGTATGCTTGAGCATAGTACTTCTGAGTTTCGCCAATATCGCCACGCTTAACATCCAAGACGATAGGAATTTCCCTAGGCATGTCGTCGAGGAGAGATTCTAACATTTCAAGCCCTTGAATGCCCATAGCCTCAAAGTAGGCGATATTTGGCTTATAAGCGGCTGCATAGGGGGCAGTTTCTTCAACAACGCGGCGAAGGAAGGCGGGAATAGCAGCAATGCCATCCTGTGAGGGACGAGGGTCCAAACCAACGCATAGTGCTGATCCTGTTGCATGAATGCGTTGCGTAAGCTTCTCAGAGTACTTCATGTGGGGTCATGTTATGCACACCGCTTGCCCCTAAATCAAGCCATCATTATCTCTTGAGATGGCTTATTGATGGGATAATTCTCCTCCAAAGTGCTCTCCTAATTCACGGAGAAGTATGCCACAGGTTGTGGAATGACTGGGGATAATTAAATCTTGAAAGCAAAAGGGAATCCCATATCCTTGGCACGTCAAATTGTGGGCTCGTCGTTCAATGGATAGGACGTCGGTTTCCGGTACCGAAGATGAGGGTTCGATTCCCCCCGGGCCTACCATGTTTTCTATTGCTGATCGCTGTAAGTTATCGAATTTGCAGCGTTTTATTTTACCCTCATTACATCGATCACATGTCTTCCTGATGGATTCCTACTATGGCTGAGCTGAGAAAAATCATACACATTGACATGGATGCCTTCTTTGCCTCTGTGGAACAGCGTGATTTTCCTGAGCTCAGGGGAAAACCAATAGCCATTGGACGTGCTGAAATGCGCGAGGTTGTCTCAACGGCCAGTTATGAAGCCCGGCAATTTGGGGTGCGCTCTGCGATGCCTTCATTGAAGGCCTTGAAACTATGCCCTCAACTCATCTTTGTCCCTGGGAGGATGTCTGTCTACAAGGCTGTTTCTCGGCAGATCAGAGAGATCTTCCATCGCTATACGGATTTGGTGGAACCCTTATCCATTGATGAAGCCTTTCTCGACGTCACTGAAAATAAACAGGGCGTGCCTGTGGCAACGGAGTTGGCTAAGCTGATTAAGGAAGACATCTGGAATGAACTGCACCTGACCGCATCTGCTGGCATTTCCTACAACAAGTTCCTAGCTAAGCTTGCCTCCGACATGCGCAAGCCTGACGGTATTTGCACGATCCACCCCTCCCGTGCCCAAGCTGTCATTGATAAGCTTCCTGTGGAGTCCTTTTGGGGCGTCGGCAAAGCAACGGCGTCGAAAATGAAACGCCTTGGAATTCTCTCGGGTGCCGATCTACGTTCGTCGGATTTGGCGCTATTGATAAGGCATTTTGGCAAGATGGGTCTTCTCTATCACCAGTTCGCTCAGGGGATAGATAACCGTCCCGTGGATCCTACTCGTGTGAGAAAATCGGTGGGCTGTGAACAGACCTATCCCGTGGATGTATCGGACGAGGATTTGCAGGTGAGAGAATTACCTCTTCTCTCTCAAGAGCTCGTTCGCCGTCTCCAACGATCTGGCTTCCGTGGTAATACCCTCACCTTAAAATTGAAGTTCCCCGACTTCACACAGAGAACGTGTAGCATCACAGTCCCTGAGACCTTACTGACTGTTGAGGATATTCTCCCGCTCGCCCAACAATTGGCTCTCCAATTTGCAAGTCGCTTCGAGACCTCTGCACAACGTTACAGGTTAGTTGGTCTCTCTGTTTCTCATCCCATTGACGAAAATGACGATGAATGGGAACAACTCTGGCTAGACCTCCAGTTCCATGATGATCTTACTCAGCTTGGGAAGTAGGGAGAGGTAAGAAACCTCGTTGTTGGAGGGCTTGGAGGATGAGATCTGTGGCGCCTTCTATGCCATAGAAGGAGGTATCAATGCAGAGGTCATAGAGACAAGCATTGCCGAGTTCTTGGCCAGTGTAGTATCGGCAGTGGTTACGACGTCTCGCATCCATGCTAGCCATTTTTTGGTTAGCTTGATCGGGTTGGACGCCATAGTTGTTGATGATGCGTTCTTTTCGGGATTCCTCATCGGCATGGAGGAAGATGCTGAAGAGGTTAGGACGCTTTTTCAGGATGAAGTTAGCGCAACGGCCGACAATGACGCACGGGTGTTCAGAGGCGATATCGCGGATGACTTTGCTTTGAGCGAGGAAGGTGGCATCTTGAGGAGGCAATTCGTCAGAGGTGTAGGCGTAATTTTGAGCGTAGAGCTCATAGAGGAAACTACTGACGAGTTGTTGTTCATGTTTGCGGATGAACTCGGGAGTGAATCCACTTTTAGCGGCAGTGAGGTAGACCAGTTCCGAGTCGTAGAATGAAATGCCCAGTTTTTTTGCGATGGCTTCACCAATAGCGTGTCCGCCAGATCCGAATTCACGATCGATAGAGATGACGAGAGGAGGATGCTCGCCATATCCTAGGGCGGAGGCAGGAGCAAGAGCCGCCGAGGGAACTGGGGCAAGTGCCGAGCTCGAAGCGTGAGTTTTGACCTTATCAATGAGTCGATCGACCCAGTGGATATGTCTGTTGAAGAAGCGGACAATCATGCCGACGAGGAGAGCAGCGATGACAGTGCCTTCGCGGATACCTGTGATCGAGGGGAGAAAGAGGAGACAGCTGATAAAGCCAGTAATAACGAGAGACGTATCGATAAAGGACTTCACGATGCCGAATTCCCAACCGAAGGTTTTGACGAAGGCGAGATTCATGCCTTCGCCTGCGAGGAGCACCGCATCAGCCTTGACTTGAAGGAAAACGCCGAAGCCAACGCAAAGACAGCCCAGTAGACAGAGAGCTAGGCACCATATGTAGCTAGGGGGCGCAACCCAGGAGGTCAGCCACAGGGTGAGGTCGGTCATGAAGCCAAAGACGAAGGCAATGGGGATTTGGAGGAGATAGACAAGTTTGAATCGGCGACGGAGCAAGGCGGCTTCGATGGCGACGAAGACGAGGTGCATGATGATGGTGATTACCCCCATGGTAGGGACAAAGGCCAGACTCAGGATGTAAGGCGTGCAGGAGATGGGAGAAACGCCCAAATTGGCTCGTGTTGAGAAGGCAATGCCCAGAGCCATGATGAATAGGGCGACAATGAGGATAACAAATCTGAGAACGTGTTCAGGAATACTTCGGGGGAGAGAACTATCTTCCATGCTACGCCATGCTATATCTCCGAACAAGGCGCGTCAAGGAGCAGCACAGGGAGAGATAAAAAGTTCATGATTTTGTTGAATGAATAAAAAGCCCCCACCTTAAGCAAATAAGGTGAGGGCTGAAAAGGTCTGAGACCGGAGAATTAGTTCTTGTACAAGAATGAGGTGAGAGGGCTGGTGGCAGAGGCCTGAGATGAGGAGGCGGCAAGGCCAGACAGGTAAGCCAGACGGCCAGCTTCGCACCCGAGAGCAAAGGCCTTGGCCATGGCAACAGGGTTGCCAGCCACAGCGATAGCGGTGTTGATCAAGACGGCATCAGCACCCAGTTCCATAGCTTCAGCGGCATGGCTAGGAGCACCGAGACCTGCATCAACAACGACGGGGACAATTGCTTGTTCAATGATGATTTTGATCATTTCTCTGGTGAGAACGCCTTGGTTGGAACCAATGGGAGCACCGAGAGGCATGACTGCGGCTGTTCCTACTTCTTGGAGACGCTTGGCCAATACGGGATCAGCATTGATGTAAGGGAGAACCACGAATCCTTCTTTGACCAAAATTTCTGCAGCCTTGAGGGTTTCTACAGGATCAGGCATCAAGTAGTGTTGGTCAGGATGGATTTCCAACTTCACCCAGTTAGGGAGACCTGCAGCGCGAGCTAAGCGAGCCAATCTGACGGCTTCTTCAGCGTCAACTGCACCACTGGTGTTAGGAAGAATGAGGTAGCGGGAAGGATCAATGAAATCAAGCATGTTAGCCGAAGGATCATGCTGGCCACTCAAGTCAGCACGACGCAAGGCGACGGTGACGAGTTCTGTACCTGATGCTTCAAGAGCATCCTTCATTGTTTCATTACAAGAAAACTTGCCCGTACCAACCAACAGACGAGAACTGAACTCGCGATCTGCAATGCGCAAGGGTGTATCGATCATGACGTCGGGAAGCCTATATCCTCAGTACGCTAGAATCAAGGGTAACATGAGGCTTTGAATTTGTTCAGTAGGCAAGTCAAAGATGGCGTAATGGGAGGCCGATGCTTCTATCTGTGGCGGAGAGCAACGGGTTGATCTAGAATTTCTTTCCAGACAATGGCCGATTGGAGAGACGTCAGCGAGCGTTGAGACGAGCTATCTGTGGTTTTGTTGGTCGTCTTTAGCTTAGATTGGAGTGATGAGAGAGCTTGATCTTCAACATTTTTGATAGAGTTAATGCTGTCTTGAGCTTGAGTTTCAACATCGCAGCTCTCTGGTTCGAACTCGAATAAAGCGGTGGAAAGCCCCTCAACGGCGTCTGATAGAACCGAGGGGGATAATTGCTCATCTGGGACTAAGGGAAAAGCTGATGTTGCTGAGGTGACAGATGGAACAGGTCGATTGATAGTTGGTGCTTTCTCCTTCAGATCTTGGCGCAGTTTCTCGTGGAGATGACGATAGTGGTCATGTTCGCGAGGCTTCGGTGATTTGCCTAACTTTTGAGAGGACGTTTTTTCTGAGAGCTGTTTATCAATCCATTCGCGAGCTAGTTTGATTACAGCCGAACCGCCAATGATGATGAGAAAAAACAGAATTTGAATCCAAGCGCCACTCGAGCCTGATGACGCTTGGATAGAGAAGAAATCTGAGAGGGAAGCTAGCATCAGCTAACGGTACAATCGTGTTGAGTTTGATGGAGAGAAACCTACGGAGCGATGCTGATTACTTAGTTGGCGTGCTTCCGTTGGGGGCTGCAATGGATTCTCTCATTTTGGTGTCAGCAACGACGTTTTGGTAGCGAGCGTAATCGAGGATGCCTAGATTGCCATTTCTGAAAGCTTCAGCCATGGCCATGGGAATTTCGGCTTCGGCTTCCACAACTTTGGCGCGCATTTCTTGGGTCTTAGCACACATCTCTTGCTCAGTGGCGACAGCTGCTGCTCGGCGAACTTCTGCTTTAGCTTGGGCGATTTGTTTATCTGCTTCAGCTTGTTCTGCCTGGAGACGAGCCCCCACGTTGCCGGCGACGTCAACATCAGCAATATCGATGGAAATCACTTCGAAGGCCGTTGCTGAATCGACGCCTTTTTCCATGACTTTTTGGGAGATGTTCTCAGGTTTTTCCAAGACATCCTTGTAAGAGAGAGCCGAACCGACGGCAGAGACGATACCTTCACCTACACGAGCGACAACAGTTTCTTCTGTGGCACCGCCTACAAAGAGATCTAGGTTAGTTCTGACCGTGACTCGAGCACGAACAGCAACGGCGATGCCGTCACGAGCAACGGCGGACAAACGCGTTTGCCCAGACTGAGGGTTAGGGCAGTCGATGACCTTGGGGTTGATGGAAGTGCGGACTGCTTCCAGTACAGTTTTGCCAGTGCCTTTTACGGCCAAGTCGATGGCGCAGGCTCGGTCAAAGGAAAGAGGAATACCTGCTTTAGCAGCAGCAATGAGGGCCAGGACACAATTGATGATGTCACCACCAGCAAGGAAGTGAGCTTCAAGCTGATCCGTGGAGATCCCCAAACCTGCTTTGCAAGCAGTGATGCGAGAATCGACAATGAGAGCGTAAGGAACTTTACGAAGCCACATGCCGAGCATATTGGCCATGGAAACGGGAGCTTTGGCCAGTTTGGCGCGGAGCCAAGTTTTGAAAAACTTAGCGATGACTGCGATGCAGATGAGGGCAGCAATGAGGGCCACAAGGCAGACAAAGACAAACAAAGAGGAGGAAGAGTCTGCTAAAAGCATAGTATTGATATCTAGAGGAAACTGTAGAGGTTAGTAAAGATTAAAGCGTTAAATTGACGCATATTCTCTTTTCCTGCTTGACCTATGGGGCTGAAATGGCAATGCCAGTGCTCGTGCGAACAACTGATTTTGACTATCACTTACCAGAAGAACTCATAGCTGACCGTCCTCTTGCTGATCGGGCTGCCTCACGGATGATGGTTGTCCACCGCGATACAGGACTGATTGAACACCGCCATTTCTCTGATCTTTTGGACTATGTCCAAGATGGAGACCGTTTTGTTTTGAACAATACTCGCGTTGTCCCAGCTCGATTCTTTTCAAACGATGGACATATTGAGATTGTTCGGGCGGAGAGTTTGTCTCCCATGCTGTGGAAGTGTCTCGTCCGTCCTGGGCGCAAGATGAAAGTTGGCAAGACCGTTGAGATTGGGGAATCTGTCGGTACTGTTGAGGAGATCGATGAGGAAGGATACCGGATTATTCGCTTTAATGAAGTGGTTGATGAAGACAAGTATGGTCGCTTGGCCTTGCCTCACTACATGAACCGAGAGAGTGATCCCGAGGATAAGGAACGCTATCAGACTGTTTATGCGAAGTACAATGGAGCCATCGCTGCTCCAACGGCGGGGTTACACTTTACCCCAGAGCTCCTTGCCGCAGTCCCCCATAGCTTTGTCACGTTGCACGTGGGCGTGGGTACATTCCGCCCCGTAAAGGTGGAACGAGTGGAAGATCACGACATGCATACGGAGCATTTCGTGATGCCGGCAGAGACTGCCGAAGCTGTCGCTCAAGCAAAGCGAGTTATTGCTGTGGGTACGACATCCGTGCGGGTTCTCGAACATTTAGCCAAAGTCCAAGGGCTTCCTCTGCACGAGGCCGAGGGTGCGACCAATATTTTCATTTATCCACCGTACCAGTTTAAGGTGGTGGATGCGCTTATCACGAATTTCCACTTGCCACAGAGTACGCTTATCATGCTTGTCAGTGCCTTTGCTGGACGAGAACTCATTTTGAAGGCCTATGAAGAAGCAATTCGCGAACGATATAGGTTCTATTCCTACGGAGACTGCATGCTCATTCTCTGATTTTGTCTTTTGCTTTCTTTTAGACTTCCACGGCTGTTGAAATTGGGGCAAAAAACGTAGCGTTATGTGGACAGGACGTTTTTCTCAACGCACCGCTGATCTCGTACTTCAATATGGAGAATCAGTTTCTTATGACTGGCGATTGTATAAGCACGATATTGCCGGGTCTATTGCGCATGCTCGTGCTCAACTTAAGGCAGGTTTGTTGACGCAAGAAGAATTCCAAGCTATTGAGACTGGCCTGAAGGGAATTCTTAGCGATATTGAAGCTGGTAAGTTTGAGTGGAGCCAGACCTTGGAAGATGTCCACATGAACATCGAAAGCGAGTTAACTCGTCGTATCGGTGCTCCAGGAGCCAAGCTACATACGGCGCGCTCTCGCAATGACCAGGTGGCTACAGACACACGACTTTATTGTCGAGAAGCTATTGAGACGGTCATTGGCAAGGTCCGCCATATGCAGAGAGCGCTTTTGCAGAAGGCCAAGGAATATGCCAACGAAATGATGCCTGGCTATACGCATTTACAGCGGGCTCAGCCTGTGACATTCGGCCACCATTTGTTGGCATATATCGAAATGTTTGATCGAGACGTTGATCGCTTGGAAGGTTGTCGCGTTCGCCTCAATCGTTCACCTTTGGGGTCAGGAGCTATTGCTGGTTCGACGATTTGCTTAGATCGACAGAGCATAGCGCAAGAGTTGGGCTTTGACAGTGTCACGGAAAACTCCATGGATGCTATTGCTGACCGTGATTACATCATGGAAACACTCTTTGACTTGGCATTGATTGGGACTCATTTGTCTCGTTTGAGTGAGGACATGATTCTGTGGTGCTCGGCTGAATTTGGTTTTGTGACCTTGGATGATGCCCACACAACAGGTTCATCACTTATGCCTCAGAAGAAGAACCCTGATGTCTGTGAACTGACTCGTGGTAAGACAGGGCGTCTTTATGGCAATCTGACAGCCGTCATGGTGGCCGTGAAGGGGTTACCTCTTACTTACAATCGCGACCTTCAGGAAGATAAAGAGCCACTCTTTGATTCAATCGACACGATATGTTTGGCTCTGGATGTGAATGCAGAAATGATGCAGGGGTTGCGTTTTAACAGTGAAACTGCTTTGAAGGCAGCTTCAGACCCGATGCTTCTGGCTACAGATTTGGCGGATTACCTTGTGAGAAAGGGAATTCCTTTCCGCAAAGCCCATGAGCTGGTCGGCAAGGCTGTTGCTGTGAGCGTTAGTACTGGGACCCCTCTTAATCAACTGAGCGATGAACAGTTGAAGGAAATCTCTGACGCTTATGGACCCGATGCTCGCGAAGTTTTCCAACTCCAACGAGCCTTCGGTTTGCGTAAGAACCCTGGAGCTCCAAATCCAGAAAATACCGCAAGAAGACTAACATATTGGGAAGATCGCCTTTCCTGATAGGCAAGAACATACGATTCCGGGCAAAATGACTTGAAGCCTGCGCGGGGTGAGACTAATTTCTCGCCTCGCGCTTTTTTTACCCGTTTACATCATGCTCAAGCCCGTCCTGCTATCTAGCCTCAAAACTTATAACAAAAAGACTTTCCTCTCTGACTTATTTGCCGGTATTACCGTCGGTGTAGTCGCTTTACCTTTGGCAATGGCTTTTGCTATTGCATGTGGGATGGATCCAGCCAAGGGGCTTATCACAGCCGTTGTCGCTGGCTTTTTGATTTCTCTCTTTGGCGGAAGCCGCTTCCAGATTGGTGGCCCGACGGGGGCTTTTGTGGTCATTATCATGGGGATTGTTGCCAATTATGGTACGGGTGGCTTGCTTGTCTCGACTTTGTTGGCTGGTATTTTCCTTGTGATCATGGGGGTGTGTCGCATGGGGGCTCTTATCCGCTTTATCCCATTCCCTGTGACAACGGGTTTTACATCAGGTATTGCTGTGGTGATTTTCTCGACCCAAGTGAAAGACATCCTCGGCCTGAAAATTTCAGGGGATATTCCTGGTGCATTTCTTGAGAAGTGGGCATGTTTCTTTAGTCATCTAGACACGATCAATTGGGCGGCTGTAGGGCTGAGCGTGGGTACTATTCTGATTATTTTGCTCTGCAAGAGAATCAGTTCTAAGTTGCCCGGGATGCTCATTGCTATGTTAGTGATGACACTTGTTTCTCATTTGCTAGGTCTGAGTGTAGAAACAATTGGGGATCGTTTTGCTGAGCTTCCTAACCGCTTGCCCGTACCTGAATTGCCTAGCTTTGAATGGTCTTCCCTTAATGGATTGATGATGCCTGCCTTCACGATTGCATTGTTGGCAGCTATTGAATCTTTGCTTAGTGCTTCTGTGGCAGACGGTATGACGAGTACTCGTCACAAGCCGAATGCTGAACTTGTGGCTCAGGGCTTAGGCAATATTGGTTCGGCTCTCTTTATGGGGCTTCCAGCAACGGGTGCTATTGCTCGTACTGCTACGAACGTTAAGGCGGGAGGTAAGACTCCTGTCGCTGGCATGATCCATGCGCTCGTCGTGTTGGCGATCCTCATGGCGTTTTCTCAGTATGCCAAGATGATTCCATTCTCTGTACTAGCTGGGATCTTGGCTGTTGTCTGCTACAACATGAGTGAAATGCACGTGTTCGCACGTTTGGCTCGTGGCCCGCGCCCCGATGCAGCAGTGCTTCTCATTACCTTTGTCCTGACTGTACTCGTCGACTTGGTTGTTGCTGTGGAAGTGGGTGTTGTCTTGGCTGCTCTTCTCTTCATTGGACGCATGGCTCAGATCAGCAACGTATGCCCAATCACGGGGCACGTAACCTTTGGAGATGATGATCCTGAGGATGACCAATCACGTTCCATCGAACACAAGGATGTGCCTGAACGCGTCGAAGTGTTCGATATTCAAGGACCATTTTTCTTTGGTGCTGTTGACGAGTTCAAGGAACAGGTGCTCGAATCCTTGGATCACGATATCAGAATTGTTATTCTCCGTATGCGTCTGGTCCCTGCGTTAGATGCAACAGGGCTTCACGTCTTGGAAGACTTCTTTGTCCAATGTCGCGAACACGGCATCATTCTGCTGTTATGTGGTGTCCAACCTCAACCCCTTGATGTGATTCGCCACGCAGCGTTCTATCGTCAGCTCAAGAAGCCAAATATTTGTACGAATATTGATGCAGCTTTGGAACGTGCTCAGAAGATTTTGCAGGCAATTGATCTAGCAGATCGTCATGACCATGAGCTTGATGCTACGAATCAAGATTGATCCCGAAGAGTTGACTGAGATCTTGGCCTCCCAACTGTGTTGAGGAGGCCGCTTCATTGGCCTCGCTGGCCACTTCCTGGGCATCAGGGAGTAGATTACTAGGTTGAATACCCCGAAGTGTGAAGAGCAGTTCGGGGTGTTCGTCTAGAATAGCTCCTGTGGCATAAAGAGTGGCAGCTGCGTGGCGGCATGGATCCGCCCAGTCGAGGCAGTTGCAATCCATTTGCCAGTCCGAGTAGTTGGGAAGAATCCCCTTATCTGGGTCGACGAGTAATTCCATGAGATCGGGACTGATGTCACCTTTGAGAAGAGAGATCCAAGATTTGAGTCGAGAGGCGCAGTTGGCCTTCAGGGTTTCCAATTGCTCGTCGTCCAAGGGATGGATGGTGATGTTTACGTTCCAGACTCGCTCCTCAGCAACCAGTGCTTGGATCTTGCCCGTTTCAATCTGGAGATCGAGTACGCAACCGCAACGGAAGAGAGTCCGACCTGGGGCAAGTCTCATGCCATAGGCTTCACTTTCAGAGAGATGGCGCATCCATTGCTTTCCCCAGAATTCCTTAGCAAGGTTGCGTCCATGAGCCGTAACTGGGTGCAACAGTTGTCCTTCGTTTTGGAGTCGCTGCGCCCAGTCTTTAGCCAGATTTTTGAGGTCAGCTGTACGAAGTGGTTGAGGGGAATCGTCTGAATAACTGCACATAGGGGTGAGACTGTAAGATGCTAGCGAGGAAAGGTCGGATCATCAAGCATGGCATGCGATCGCATTGACCTTGCTGATGATTTATGGCATGAGGGTGGCTCGATGCCCGAATTCATCTTCATTTGTTGTGCTCTATTCCTATTCCTGATGTTAGGGCTTAGATATAGCAAATCTGTCATGCCCTTGAGGACTTTGGAAGACAGAACGCTACCTGGTCTTCCTGGCCCTAAAGGTTTGGTGCGGCGTCTTGATGGGATGGATCGAGGGCGGATGTTGTTGCCAGGAACGACCCCTGAAGTGATTGATGAAGGAAACCTGATTTTGCCAGCGCACTGGGAACACGATGTAACTGTTGGTCGTTATGCTTGTATTGCCTATACCTGGGCTCTGGGAAGAATGGCTGAGGAGGATCCAGAAGGCGAGCAACAACGCAAGAAGACTCTGGCGCGTGCCCGAGTGATTCCAGTCTTCACCTTTCTGATAGCTCTTGTCCTGGTTTTCATGCACCACATAAGTACTGCTACAGGGTTGTCTCTGTTCCTGTTTGTGTGGGCTTTCCTTATCTTCGCAGGACTCACCTCTCAAGGAAGGGATCGCAAGGCTGTGGATCTTGCCAAAACTGGGCTCAAACAAGCAGGCCTGTGGCCTCAACTACATCAAGATGCCATGGCAATTGAAGGATGCCTTGATGCCATGGCATGGAGTCAAATTCCCGGACTTAAGAGGGTGTTACCTCGCTGAGTTATCATAGTTTAGGCTTCTGGTGAAGCTGCCTGGAGAGCTTCGTAGCGGGCGAGAATCCAGAGGGTGTCAGAGAGACGGTTGAGGAAGAGGGCTGAGTTCTCGTTGCTCAAATCGCCTATTTCACGGAGCTTTACTGTTCTACGTTCGGCGCGTCTGCAGACGGAACGAGCCCAATCAAGGTGCGCTGAACCAGAGTTGCCTTCTTTGCCTGGGCGAACCCACCCCTTAAATCTGATGTCACATTCGCTCTCCAGATTCTTGGAACTTGTTTCTATCCAATTGACGTCATCTGGGGTAATGCGAGCATAGCCTTTTTCATCGTATTTAGGGAGGTCTTCTTCAAGGGTGGCCAGTTCTCCCATGAGGCCAACGAGCCGTTGTTGGACTCCATCGAGGAACGCTATGGTTTTGTCTGAGATGCCAGAGTGACGGACGACTCCTAAAACAGAATTGAGTTCATCTACAGTACCGTAGGCTTCAATGCGGGGTGCCGTTTTAGAACTCCTCTTTCCAAACATGAGGTCTGTTTGACCATCGTCTCCGCGTTTGGTAGTAATACTCATCACTCTTCATTAGCACTTACCTCATGAAATTGTCACGATTAAACGATGGACCTGAATTGTTTTATAGCCTTCAGGGAGAAGGTGCCTCAATAGGGGTTCCTGCGGTGTTTATGAGGCTTGCTGGATGTAATCTGTCATGCGCATGGTGTGATACGGCTTACTCTTGGGATGGGAGTGTAACTCCTGTGGAACTGGCGGCTGATGAGCTGTTCTCTTTGTTGGAGAAATTCCCTTGTCGGCACCTTGTCATCACGGGGGGAGAACCTCTTGTTCAGCAGAAGTTTCTTCCAGAGCTACTAGACAAGCTTGATGGGTGGTATATTGAGATGGAGACCAATGGAACCATTCAACCTGATGAGCGTTTAGCTGAGAGGGTAAATCAGTTCAATATTTCTCCCAAGCTCGTGCATGCAAAGAACAAGAAACCGATGAATGCGGATACTTTGCGTTTTTATGCCTCACAGTTGCCCATGAAGTCATGGTTCAAGTGGGTGGTGGCATCTGAAGACGATCTGGAAACTATAGAGGACATTGTCCGAGAAGTCGGTATAGAGAAGGAACGTATTATCCTCATGCCAGAGGCTTCTACTCTTGAGGCTCTTCAGGATCGGCGTCTTCCTGTGGCGGAATGGGCTATTAAGCATGGTTTCCGCTTTTCCGATCGCCTTCATGTAACTTTGTGGGGAAGCCGTCGAGGAGTATAAGCCTGCGACATGTCTTGACTCCCAAAAAGAAATAGGCACACCAACCATTTGTCGGCGTGCCTATTCTAAGTAAGTTTAGTCGAGCGGATTAGGCTTGCTTTGAAGCGCGACGATTTCTCACTGCTTCAGCAAGGAGAGCAAGCACCTCAGTCGTTTGTTCCCAGTTAATGCACTGGTCAGTAACGCTCTTCCCGTAGACCATATCTTTGCTGATCTTCTGAGCTCCTTCAACAAGGAAGCTTTCAATCATGACCGAGCAAATGTCGTCGCAACCATTGGAAATTTGGCGAGCAACTTCTTCTGCAACGAGGGGTTGATTCCGGTAGTCTTTGCGACTGTTACCGTGTGAAAGGTCAACCATGATGCGGTTAGAGATACCTGCTTTGGCGAGCTTTTCGCGAGCTTCTGCGATGTGTTGTTCGTCGTAGTTAGGGCCTTCCGTAGAACCACGAAGAATAAGGTGGCAGGACTTGTTACCCGTTGTAGACACAATAGCAGAAACACCTTGCTTGGTGACAGAAAGGAAACAGTGTGGGCAGGATGCTGAAATAATAGCGTCGATGGCAATTTGGAGGCATCCGCTTGTCCCATTCTTGAAGCCAACTGGCATGGATAGACCAGAAGCTAATTCACGGTGTACTTGGCTTTCCGTTGTACGAGCGCCAATGGCTCCCCATGTGATTAGGTCGGCGATGTACTGGGGTGTGATTGTATCCAAGAATTCCGTTGCAGCAGGTACTCCCAAATCTGCAATGCGAAGGAGCAAGCCACGTGCCATGTGAAGACCTCGGTTGATGTCGTAGGATTCGTTGAGGAATGGATCGTTGATGAGACCTTTCCAACCAACGGTTGTACGTGGCTTCTCAAAATAGACTCGCATGACGATGGAGAGCTCACTGCGGTAGCGATCCATGAGTTCACGAAGTCGCGTTGCATAATCAACGGCAGCTTCAGGATCATGAATGGAGCAAGGACCGACAACTACCAATAGGCGATCGTCTTTCCCTTCAATAATGTCATCAGCAGACTTGCGAGCTTCAGCAATCATTTGTGTGATTGCAGGCGTAGCTGGATAATCCTTGATCAGGATAGCTGGGGATATCAGCGGCTCGATATCACTGATGCGAACGTCATCTGTTTTAAACCAATTCATGCGCGTAGAGCTATTGAGCGGTTTTTAAGGCAAAATGGAAAGAAAAAATCATCAGAACCTGCTTGTTATTGAGCGATTGAAGATTTCCTGGCTTGTCAGTTGACGAGAAATGTGGTTACATGTTCATCCACACGAAGAGAGTTTTCCCCTTAGAGTATACTTTCATGAAAGCTGAACTGGTTGAAAAAGCTGCGAAGGTTATTCAAGACCCTCAAGTCTTGATTAACGTTGTATCCAAGAGAGTGGATCAGCTGAACAAGGGCCACGGCCCTCTGATCCCAACGCTCCCTAGCATGGGAGCTGCTGATATTGCCTTGACAGAAATTATCGAAGGCAAGCTCGTCTACGAAGAAAAGAAGGACGAGAAATAATCTATTATGCTGTTTGGTGATGCGCTCCCCTCGAAAAAGAGCACATCTCTAGCAGGTAGTTGTGAATAGGGTCTCATCCTATTGAGGGCGAGACCCCTTCTATTTCTAGAAATAAACACAGAATATTTTGCCCATGAGCTCTGAAATTTCTACCAATAAAAAGGCCCGGAGAGACTACGAAATACTGCAGAAGCACGAATGTGGAATCGAGCTCAAGGGGACGGAAGTTAAATCGATCCGAGCCGGCAAGGTGAATATTTCCGATGCCTTTGCTCGCGTGGAGCGTGGTCAGCTGATGCTCTACGGCTGTGATATTCAGCCATGGGAGACGGCTGCCTCATTTTTCCAACATGAGGCAAAGCGACCAAGACGACTTCTTATGCACAAGCGTGAGATTTTCAGACTGGAACAGCTGACTTCACAAAAGGGCTGTGCGTTACCTGCCCTTAGACTTTATTGGAAGAATGGGCGAGTGAAACTTGAATTAGGCGTTGGACGAGGCAAGACACATCGCGACCAACGGTATGATATGAAGGCTCGCGTAGAAATGCGTGAAGCCCAACGTGTCGTGGCCAACTTCAACAGACGTTAACAAGCTCAGAGTCTTGTCTTTTCTGGCAAGCTTGTTGGGAGCGTTGCTTCTGGTTGTAGAGTCAAGTGTCGCTTAACAGTTGACGACATTGACTGCAAGGCCGCCGAGAGCTGTTTCTTTGTATTTGGACTGCATGTCGCGTCCAGTATCAAGCATGGTGCGGATTGCCTTGTCGAGAGGTACGAAGTGACTGCCGTTGCCTCTGAGTGCAATGCGAGCAGCATTAAGGGCTTTAACAGCAGCAATGGCATTGCGTTCGATGCAAGGGATTTGGACAAGTCCCCCAACAGGGTCGCAAGTGAGACCCAAGTTGTGTTCAATACCAATTTCCGCGGCATTTTCAACTTGCTGAGGGGTGCCTCCTAAGTATTCCGTCAAAGCTGCCGCTGCCATAGAGCAGGCAACGCCAACTTCACCTTGGCATCCTACGTCTGCACCTGAGATGGATGCGTTTTTCTTATAGAGGATGGCGATGCCTCCGGCTGTTAGCAAGAATCGATCAACAGGATCGGGGTAGGGTGACGAACAGAACTTTGTTGCGTAATTGAGCACTGCAGGAACGATGCCTGCCGCACCATTTGTGGGAGCGGTGACAATACGCCCACCTGCAGCATTTTCCTCGTTGACTGCAATAGCGTAGAGATTGACCCAGTCGAGAATGGATAGGGGATCTTGTAGTTGGGATTCTCCCCGAGCTAAGAGCGACTTGCGCAATGCTTTGGCGCGGCGTGGGACTTGAAGTGGTCCTGGCAATACACCCGAGGCCGAAAGCCCCGAGGCAATGCATTTTTTCATTGTGTCCCAGATATGCTTTAAGGATCTCCTTACATCTTTTTCTGGGCGCAGAGCGAGTTCATTGGCCAATACAATGTCAGAAATCGAGACATTATATTCCAATGCTAGGCTAACGAGTTCGTGAGCCGAGGTGTAGGGATAGGGGTAATCCGCTAGAGGTTGCCCGTTGGGGTGTTTCAATTCTTCTTCTGAGGCGATGAAGCCACCACCTGTGGAGTAGATAACGTTTTCAACGACAGGTTCGCCTGCCTTATTAGACGCAATGAAGTGCATCCCATTGGGATGAAGGGGCAAAGGTGTAAAGTTGCTTAGATCGACGTCGACATCAGGGTTAAATGGAATCTGGAAGTCTTCAGTCAGTGGGAGCAATTGAGATTCACGCAATGCCCTGAGACGAGAGGGTATCGTCTTGGGATCGACAGATTCAGGCAAAGATCCTAACAATCCCATTAGTACTGCAATGTCCGTTCCGTGCCCCTTGCCTGTAGCGGCAAGAGACCCGAAACAGAAACACTTGATATGAGCAATCTCTCCAATTTTGGGTGATTGCTTCACTTGATCCAAAAAGCGTTTTGCCGCACGCATGGGGCCGACTGTGTGGGATGAGGAGGGACCAATGCCGATGTTGAAGAGGTCAAAAACGCTGTAGTGGATCATGAATGTTGATGTGTATTGAGGTGTTAGGTGATGGGTGGAGTTTTACTCGTGCTCGGCGAGGTAGCGTTCGGCTTCGATAGCAGCGGAACAGCCCATGCCCGCAGATGAAATGGCCTGCCTGTAGTGAGAGTCTGCCACGTCACCAGCGGCAAAGAGACCTGGAGTCTTGGTGGCCATGAGGCCGTCGATTCGTTTGATATAGCCTGCTGCGTCGCGATCAACGAGGTCGCCTAAGAAGGCACTGTTAGGTGTGTGGCCAATGGCCATGAAGACGCATTTTACCTCCAAGGGAGATTGTTCTCCTGAGACCACATTTTCAAGGGTGATCCCATCAAGTTCCCCTTGATCATCGGTCGAGTAAGCTTTGATGACTGAGTTCCAAATGGGGGTAATTTTTTCATTGGCGAGAGTGCGTTCTGCCATGATGCGAGAGGCTCGCAAGGTATCTCGACGGTGGATTAAGTATACCTTAGATGCGAAACGAGTCAGGAAGGCTGCTTCTTCGCAAGCACTGTCGCCACCACCAATGACGCAGACAGGAACGTTGCGGTAGAAAGCCCCGTCACAAGTAGCACAAGCAGTCAAACCATGGCCAATGAGTTTGGCTTCACCTTCCAAACCTGGATAGCGAGCTGAGGCACCAGTAGCTACGATAACCGAACGTGATTGATAGGTGTTAGAAGATGTCGTGACTGTGAATAAGCCAGTTTGGGCGTCGTGCGCAACGGAAAGAACATCTTCGTAAGCAAAGCGAGTACCAAATTTTGTGGCTTGTTCTTGCATGCGGAACATGAGGTCTGGCCCCAGAACACCTTCGGGGAAGCCTGGAAAGTTCTCAACTTCTGTTGTCGTGGTAAGTTGGCCACCAATTTGAGAACCAGTGATGAGAAGTGGAGAAAGATTAGCGCGTGCGGTGTAAGTTGCTGCCGTGTAGCCAGCACATCCCGCTCCAATGATGATTACTTGTTCCGTCATGGGCATCGATCAGTTGTTTGATCAAAACTAAAAATATTCCTGATCATTGCGAGTCAAAAAACAGCTGATGACCAAGATTATTGCTCAGTTGCCTCAAATTTATCTTAGGAACAAGGGGAAAATAAAACATATCCCCGAGTTATTGGGAAATCTCATAGGGTGCGGTATCTTCTTGTGAGCTGTTCTCATCCATTGACTCTTGTTTTACGTCAGATTTTTGCTCAGGTGTGTTGATCGTTCTATGTGAGCCCATCCCATGAATCCTTCCTCGTGCCCTGGCTGATTTCTTATCATTCCGCTTACTTTGAGACTTGCGAGAGTAGAAGTTAGAATTAGATGAGTAAGCTTGCTTAGGGTGACTTTGCCGATAGTCCCATGGTGGAACAGGTTTGGAGGCTTTCCAAAGCCCTTCTTTGTTCTTTTTGGCAACTGTTTGAGCGTGTTTTAGGTCGAGAGCATAGGGGGCATAGGCGGAGTACCACCATGCGAGTCCCTGTTTGACCATTTCCAAGTTGACGTAGGTGTTCTTGAGGTAGACTCGTCCTACTAGACGACCGTATTTGTCCTGATCTGTAACATCAATGCGAACCATTTTGTTATAGACCAAGCGAACCATCGCTTTGCGTGCTACTTGACCATAGGGCTGGCTTGTTTCAGGAGAATCAATCCCCCACAGGCGGATTGTAGCTCGTCCTATCTTCTGGTGACTTTTCTTTAGGACGGTAAACGTATCGCCGTCTTCAACTTTAACAACTCTGCCAGTAAGTGTGTATGCAGATAGACTGAAGGTTGTGCATAAGAACAAAAGCAACAGACGTATCATACACTCAGAGGTTGAGACTTGATGAGATGACTAAACAGCCCATGTTAAACATGGACTAATCTGACTCTCTTTGCTTAGCAGGAAAAGTCATTCATTTCAAGCCATATACGATGTGTGTATGGAGTTAGGTTGGGAATTGCCAAGCCTGAAATTCCGCTTACTTTTTACTCTTTTCCTGAGGAGATGATGACTGGTTATGACTCC
>CAYNVM010000002.1:0-35662 GCA_964400645.1 uncultured Akkermansia sp.
CCATAGATAGAGCCAGAAGCACCGATCATGGGGATGATTTTCCAGGCTTCAGGAGAGGGACCATCCAGGATGCCCAGAGCACCGAGCAAGGACGAGAAAAGAGCGGCGGCAATCCCGCAACAGAAATAGAAAAGGAGGAACTTGCGAGCACCGAGCGTTTGTTCGATGGCACGGCCAAAGAACCAGAGCGCAATCATATTGAACGCGAGGTGACCCAAATTAGCATGAAGGAACTGATAGGTGATGAGACGCCAGAGCTCGCCGTTAGGGATGGCCAATTGGTAGAAATAAGCGCCCCAGAGTTCCAAGGTGTTGAGACCTGCGTATTCGATAGGCGCCAACATGCCGACGAAGAAGATACCGACGTTGCAAGCGATCAGAATCTGAGTCCAAGAAAGAGACTGAAGGTAGCGAGAAAAGTTGGTCGAGTTATCGGAACCAGGGAAAGGCATGGAGGCGAAGCTAGCAAGAGGGGAGCGAGGAAGCAAGAAAACCGCGTGTCAGACCCAGGGAGCAACGGGAGAGAATGGGTGCATGACTAAGCTTGACCCTTGCAAGGGGACAAGTCATGATAGTGGAAAGAAAATCCATACTCATGACACCTTTCTTGATCCAGAACGTGGAAGTAGGCGGACCTCGCCCCTTTTATCTTTTAGGTCCTTGTTCCTTAGAAAAGGAAGAATTTGCATGGAGAATGGCACGAGCCATTAAAGAAATTGCTGAGAAGCTTTCGATTCCTTTTGTTTTTAAAGCATCCTACGACAAGGCGAATCGCACGTCCGTTAAGTCCTTCCGTGGGCCAGGCGTGAAAGAAGGTTGCCGCATTTTGAGCGAGATCGGGAAAGAACTGCAGATTCCCGTGGTGACCGACGTCCACACCTCACAGGAAGCAGAGATTGCCGCTGAATACGTGGATTTGCTTCAAGTGCCAGCTTTCCTGTGCCGCCAGACGGATTTGTTGGAAGCATGTGCCAAGTCAGGACGCCCTGTGAATATCAAGAAGGGGCAATTCTTGGCTCCTTGGGATACCGTCAATATTGGCGAAAAAATGCACGCTTTTGGCTGTGATCGCTTCATGTTGTGCGAACGCGGTACGACGTTTGGCTACAACAACTTAGTGGTCGACATGCGCAGCCTCTACTGGATGCGCCAAGCCGGCTTCCCCGTTGTGTTTGATGCCACGCACTCCGTGCAACGTCCTGGAGGATTGGGCGGAACGACAGGAGGCGACAGCGAATTGGCTCCTGTGTTGGCCTCCGCCGCCATGGCCGCAGGGATTGATGGCGTCTTCATGGAAGTGCACGAAGATCCCGCCCATGCCTTGTCCGACGGCCCCAACCAGATCCCCTTGCATCTGTTGGAAGGCGTGATTCGTCGCCTGCAAGCCATTCGTTCTGCAACAGAATCGTGCTGAATGGAATGAAAATGCTTGGAACCATGCTCCGCAATGTGACCCGACTGGCCCTGGTGTTGGTCGGCGTTGTTGGGGCGTGGACAGATACGCAGGCGGATGAAGCTTTGCAGACGCCGAAGTACACCCACTCCAAGGAGAAGGTGACGTCAGGGTTAAAGACCATGAACAAGACCTTCCCGGCACTTCGACTGATTCCGCAAGGACAGCCGCTGAAGAACGTCAGCGTGATTCAGTACGACAAGTACAGGAAAACGGGCTTGTTGACCGCAGACACAATGACCGTGTTGAGCGAAAACGTGATCGGTGGGAACAATGTGACCGTGTATCTGTACGACGATTTGGGAGGTCAGCAAACGGAGATGAAAATGAAAGAAGCTCAGTTGATTGACAACTCCGTCCTGAAGACATCCCAAAAGACGACGATTAAAGACGTACGCTTTGAAACGGAAGGGACGTCACTGACCTTCGATTCGGCAACAAATGTCGGCTGGATGACAGGCCCGATTAAAAGTCGCATCCACGTTAAACCGCTCAATAAACCCGAGTAGAGTTCCTGATCTTTCATTTAGAATTTTTTCGTATATATTCCAGTAAGGAACTGCCCACGATGAAGACAAAGCTTCCATACCTTACCTTAACGCCCATTCTGTTAGCGATGACGACGGCGCAAGCCGACGAATATCCCGGCGTTCCAGCCAACTTGCTCCAGAAGCCCACGGAACAAGAATTGGCAGATATTACCCGTTCTGAATTAACGGGGAATGCCATCCCTGATTTGAGTCCAGAGGCGAAGCAGACCGTCGCCCAGGACATCCAGACCGATATGGTGGCCGTGGATGGATTCCGCAATGCCACCGCGGAACAGATCGTTGCCAACAGAAACGAAGAACAGGCTGTTGACGAAAAGATCCAAGGTTTTTGCCAAGCGCAAGGGGTAGAAGCCCCCGTTCTTTTGGCAGCCAATACCACGGAACCTGCCCCTGAAGTGAAAGACGCTCCTTCCGCAGGATCTACCGATATCAAGGCTCCAGAAGATACGCCTGTCGATCCAACGACAGACCTGGTCATCACCTGCGATGCTGGCAACTACATCGATTTGGATCAAGGCTTAGTCGTTTACTTCAAGAACGTGCGAGCACGCCATCCTCAGGTAAACATGGACTGCGACAACCAGATGAAAGTCTTCTTGTTGCCTAGCGAAAAGAAAAAGACAGAGCAGCCCGAGAAAGAAGCGAAGCCTGGAGATCCCAAGGCACCAGTGACCGCATCACAGACCAACTACGACGGGATCAAGAAGATCACGGCCGATGGCAACGTGATTATCGTGGGGCAGAACGACGAAGGAAAGCCCTTCAAGGGAGGCGCTCAGCACGTGAGCTACGACGCCGTCACGGGAGACATTTTGATGACGGGAGGCAAGCCCTACTTCCAAGACGAAAACAACCGGATCGAGTGCATGGATGAAAGTGCCTACATCCGCGTTCACGAAGGCAAGGCCTTTGCCTACGGCAATACCACCACGAAGATTCGCAACGTGAAGATGCAGTCCAACAACGCATCTAGCGATAAGAACAAAAGAAAATGAGCATGGTTGTCACGTCAGAAAAGCCACCGCTACTTGAGGCTCGCCATATCTCCAAGACCTACGGCGAGCGCAAGGTTGTTGACGACGTCAACATTGTGGTCGGACAGAGTGAAATTGTCGGCTTGCTCGGGCCGAATGGTGCAGGGAAGACCACGTCCTTCTACATGGTTGCTGGGTTGGTGCGAGCCGACCAGGGATCCGTTCTGTTTGAAGGGCAAGATATTACCCTCATGCCCATGCACAAGCGAGCTCGTTTAGGGATGGGTTACCTGCCCCAGGAAGAATCCATCTTCCGCAAGTTGACGGTGTACGAGAACCTGATGGCCATTTTTGAAACGCGCAAGGATCTCAATCGCAAAGAACGGCGCGAAATGACGTATGCCCTGATGGACCGCTTTGGCATCACCAAGCTCAAGAACTCGCCGGCCATTGCCTTGTCAGGGGGTGAAAAACGACGCCTGACGATTGCGCGTGCGTTGGCCTCCAATCCGAAAGTGGTGATGTTGGACGAACCCTTCAGTGGGGTGGACCCGATTGCCGTGAACGACATTCAGGATATTGTGCGCGAGCTCCGCGAGAAAGATGGCGTATCCATTCTGATCACGGACCACAACGCCCACGAAACACTCCACCTCGTCGACCGCGTGTACATCTTGTTCGATGGAAAGGTTATTCGAGACGGATCGGTGGACGACATTGTCAACGACAAGCGAGTCCAGCGCATCTACCTCGGCGATCAGTTTACCTTGTAAAGACGTTGACCTATGGCTGTCCCACAAAATACGATTGCCCTAGTCTTTGACTACGATTTAACGCTGAGTCCGTACTACATGCAGGACGAAGCGATATTCCCCGTCTTTGGGATCAACCCCAAAGAATTTTGGAAGAACTGCAACGCATTCGTTGAACGCGAACAGTGGGATGGTGAATTGGGCTACATGAAAGCTCTGTTGGACGCCTTGGCGATTGACCGAGTGAGCAACGCCCGACTTCAAGAATTGGGCCAGAAATTGACCTTTTATCCGGGCGTACCCGAGTTTTTTGAGGCACTGCCCGAACGCGCCCTGACGCAGCGGCACATCGATATGGGGATTCGGATCGAATACTATATCATCTCCTCAGGTCTCAAGGCATTGATTGAGGGATCACGGTTGCGTCCCTATTTCAAGGCCATCTTTGGGTGCGAGTTTAGCGAGAGCAATGGAGCCATCAGCTTCCCCAAGCGCGTGATTTCGCACACGACCAAGACCCAGTTTCTTTTCCGCATTAACAAAGGGATGCTCGACTACAGCCAGGATGTGAACGACCACATGCCTGAAGACATGCGCCCCATCCCCTTCACAAACATGATCTACGTGGGGGACGGCCCCACCGATGTGCCATGCTTTACCGTGATGCGCCATAGTGGCGGTCACGCCATCGCCGTTTACAATCCCGACGACGTCTCCGGGCAGAGCTTTAGGAAGTGCTACAACCTGAGCTCGTCTTCCGATCGGGTCGATTTTATGGCGCCCGCCGACTACCGCATGGATAGTCATTTGGGGCGGATATTGACGACGCTTGTTGGCGACATAGCCGACAGCATCGTGCGGCGACGCGAACGAGCCGTTGAAGACGTTCGAGGCACAGCGCCAGGGTTTTGATGACCCGACCAAGAGATTCTCTTCTATTCCTACATCACTGATATGACTCAGAAAGTACATTTTGTTGGCATTTGTGGAACAGCTATGGGAGCTGTCGCTACGGCCATGGCTAAGCGTGGATTTACAGTAACGGGGTCTGATGAAAATGTTTATCCACCTATGTCGACTGCTTTAGAGCAGGCGGGCATTCCAATTAGCGTGGGATACAGTGCCGATAATTTGCCAGATGATGCGGACTTTATTGTCATCGGCAACGCCATGAGTCGCGGCAATGCCGAAGTCGAAGCTGTGCTCAACAAGCGCTTGCTGTACTTGTCCTTGCCAGAAACGCTGAAGACGCACTTCTTGCGTGGCCACCGCAATTTTGTGGTGAGTGGCACCCATGGCAAGACGACGACAACCTCCATGTTGACCTGGTTGCTTGAGTACGCAGGGAAGAATCCAGGGTTCATGATTGGAGGAATCCCCCGCAACATGGGATGTGGCGGACGAATCACAGATTCCGAATTCTTTGTGTTGGAAGGCGACGAATACGACACGGCCTTCTTCGATAAGCGCTCGAAATTCCTGCATTATTTGCCGGAAGTGGCCATCATGAACAACATCGAGTTCGATCACGCCGATATCTTCCACAATATCGACGAAATCAAGCTGAGCTTTAGTCGCTTGTTGCGCGTGGTGCCAGGGAATGGCTTGGCCATCATCAACGGCGATGACGCCAACTGTTGCGATGTTATTGCCGATAGCCACTGCCCGATTGAATCCGTGGGGATCAACAGTAGCGTTGTGAATCCAGAGGCTCAGAAGATCATTCGCAAGCACCACCAAATCACCGACATTCAGGCCGGAGAAACAGAAACGAGCTTCTGCCTCGATGGGAAGCGTTTTGCGATCCACATGTCAGGCGAATTCAACGTTCGCAATGCTAGCATGGCCATTATTGCTGCACGCCAAGCAGGGCTGGATGACGAAACGATTGCTGCCGGGTTGATTCGATTTGAAGGGGTGGCACGTCGCCAAGAAGAACGAGGGCGCGTGAACGATATTGTTGTGATCGACGACTTCGCCCACCATCCCACGGCGATTGAAAAGTCCATTGGAGCGATCAGAACTCGTTATGAAGGCTACCGCGTATGGGGCGTGTTTGAACCCCGTTCCAATACCTCGTGCAGTGATGTCTTCCAGAACGATTTGCCCAAGGCCTTAGCGCAAGCCGATTTCCCTGTGGTGGCTAAAGCCAAGACCCCCAAGAAAGGCCAAAAGCAGTTGGATGAACCCAAACTTAAGCAAGATATCGCTCAGGAAGGACGTGATGCTTATGTTGGAGGTTCCGCCGATGAAATTGCTAAATATTTAGTGGAACATGCTCAGCCCCATGATGTTATTTTAGTCATGAGCAATGGAGGCTTTGATAATATCCACAACAAAATTCTTCAAGGTTTAGAAGGAAAATACAGTCAGGATTGAAAGGAATACTGAAAAGTATCATTACTATAATAGACAGAGGATTTTCCCGTGAAAACGAAATCAACTATTATTGCATTTATTATTGGCTTCCTTGTGGTGGGGAGTCTTGTCGCTCTTTTGACATTGAAGACAGGGGAAACAGCTCCAACGCCATCACAGCCCACGGCTGAAGAAAAGCCGGCTGGCGTGCCTGATCGTCCCCAAGTGGCTCAGACAGACGTTCCCACGCCTCCTACTGCCGACAAACAGCAAGGGCTAGATTTCGGCAAGGTGCAGTCGACGTCCAATAACTTGGTGTATGCCTTATTGCGCATTCTCGAAGGTGGCGAAGGGATCACGACGGGAGACCTCATCTCACACGAGATCATGTCCTCTGAGATCGCCGACATTTTTGCCAAGACCCTGTCCCAAGGTCGCGTCTTCCTCAAAGAAGGAACGCCCGTCACGGAAGTTGGCAAGGACGGCGATACGACACGTTACCGCTTCAACTTCAGCAATGGCGCAGAAGGCTTTGTTGACTTGGCACGCGACGAACAAGGGAAGTGGGTGGTGAAGGCCGCACACTTGCCCACTGGCGACCAATTGACGGGAGGAACGACCGTTGTGATGACGGATGCTTTGGGTGTGGCCGACAACTTTGTTCGCGCTGCCTTGGCTTCCGATTACAAGAGCGTCCGCAAGATTTCTGATCCAGCCACGGTTTCCGATGCAACATTGGTGGGGCTTTGCATTCTCTTCGAAGAAGGGAAGTATGGACTCCGCAAGAGAATGCCCGTCCGTGGGATGTTCTCCAATGACAACAATGCCGGCTTCTTGGTGTACCTGGCCGACCAAGATGACCATGCCGCTGGCACCATGGGATTGACCCTGAAGAAAACGCCACCGACATGGTTGGTATCACAGGTGGCACTCGACAGCTTGTTGGCAGACTACGCCTCACGTTTCTCCGATGGTGAAACGGTCTATGTGCCGATTGTGAAGAACCCCAAGGGAGGCGACTCCTTGGCTCTGTTCTTTGGCTTCAACGAAGACACCCTGACTCCACGCTCCTTGCGCCAACTCCAGATTGTGGCCGAGGTGATTCGATCTGCCTCTGACAAGAAGCTCGAAATCAGCGGCCACACAGACGACGTTGGTGGAGAAAAGTACAACCAGTCCCTGTCCGAACGCCGTGCTGATGCGGTGAAGCGCGCCCTCGTCGAATACGGCGTGCCAGCTGAACGCATTGTGACCAAGGGCTTTGGCAAGAGCCAACCACGACGCCTCTATGCAGGCGAAGACAAAGATCAGCTTGATCAAGCTCGCCGCGAAAACAGACGAGCAGAAATGTATCTCGACTTCTGAGATTAACGTTGGGGATAGGCAATGGCGCAGAGATATGAACTACACCGAGAAGGGAACCGAGGATTCTCTTCATCACATATCGACTATGCGCAGGAGCTGAATCCCCAACAGCTAGACGCCGTTTCTACCACCCAGCGCTTTGCCCTCGTGATTGCAGGCGCAGGGTCGGGGAAAACGCGGACCTTGACCTATCGGGTGGCGTGGCTGACCGAGCATGGCGTGCACCCCTACCAGATCCTTCTGCTGACCTTCACCAACAAGGCCGCCAAGGAAATGCTAGAGCGCGTCAAAGAGATCGCCTCGGCTGATTTGGGAGCCTTGTGGGGCGGGACCTTCCACTCCGTGGCCAATCGCATTTTGCGACGCCATGCGGTCCTTCTCGGCTACACGCCGACATTTACGATTCTCGATTCAGACGACAGGAAGACGCTGTTGCGCAAGATCATTAAGGACGTCAATTCAGAAGATAAATCGAATCGATTTCCCAAGGCCGAGGTCATTTCAGCCATCTTGAGTTTAGCGGACAATACCAGGCGTAGCATCAGCAAAGTGATCGAATGCGATTACGCCTATCTCTATCAATTCACCGATGCCATTGAGGAGATCAGCAAACGCTATGCCGCCAAGAAAAAAGAGTCGAACTCCATGGACTTCGACGACTTGCTGACGAAGCTGATCGAGCTCCTCCAGCAGCATCCGGAAGTTCGCCAACTGTACCAGAATCGGTTCCGCCACATATTGGTGGATGAATACCAAGACACGAATGCCGTTCAGGACGAGATGATCGACCTGATGACGGGAGAGGAAACGAGTCTCATGGTGGTGGGGGATGACGCCCAGAGCATCTACTCATGGCGCGGGGCGGACATGAACCATATCCTCAGCTTTTCGCGCAAATACATGGATGCGCACGTGTTCAAGATCGAGACGAACTACCGGAGCGTTCCAGAGATCCTGAACCTGTCCAACGCCGCGATTGCCGCCAACGAATGCCAGATCGAAAAGCAACTGCGCTCGGTGCGACCGGCCGCCTCGATGCAGCCTGTTGTCGTGGCTCTGAACGACTCGCGAGTTGAGGCAATGTTTGTGGCGCAGCGCATCCAAGAGCTCATCGACGCAGGGATTAGTCCCTCCGAGATTGCCATCCTCTACAGAGCCCATTTCCACAGCATGGATGTTCAGATGGAAATGGTCCACCGGAAGATTCCCTTCCGCATCACGAGTGGGATTCGATTCTTCGAACAAGCCCACGTCAAAGACGTCGTGGCCTTCTTGCGATTTGTGACGAATCCGCAGGACGAAGTTTCCTTCAACCGCATCGCAGGACTACTCCCGGGCATTGGGCCAGGAACGCTTGCCAAGCTGTGGGCGCAGTGGACCAAGTCGCTTGCTGACGGGAAGGAGAACAAATCCTACGTCGAGGTGCTGTCGACCTTCCGAGTGCCGGCGAAAGCCCAGGAGGGGTGGACGCAACTCGCATGGACCCTTGATGAGCTTCGGCCCGACGATATCGAGTTGGCTCCTGCGGCCATGATTGAGTCCGTCATTGAGGCCATGTACGACGACTACATGCAGTTGGAATTCGACAACTACGACCAGCGCCACCAAGACCTCGTGCAGTTGTCGGCCTTTGCCCAACAGTTCGACCACGTGGATGAATTCCTGGCCCAGATGTCGTTGCTAGGGAATACCGATGACGACGGCCAAGGCGTTTCCGAACAGCGACAAGAAGTGACCCTGTCGACGATACACCAGGCGAAAGGCTTGGAATGGCAGGTGGTGTTCTTGATTGGCCTTTGCGAAGGCATGTTCCCACATCAGAGAGCCTTGGACGAAGGAGACATGCAGGCGTTGGAAGAGGAACGTCGCCTGTTTTATGTGGGGATTACACGCGCCAAAGACCAACTGTATTTGACGTATCCACGATGGAATGTGCGAGCCTACAGTGGTTATCAGCAGATGCCCTCGCGCTTCTTTGATGAGGTCCCGGCCGAATTGCTCGATGAATGGGTCGTCGATTGACACGGGGACAAAGAGAAGAGTGATAAAAGTTGAGGAGAAGGGTGAAAAGAACAAGACGGGACTTGACTTTCTCCTCAAGTAGTTATTATCTCCGCGCGTATGACAGATCCGTCGAAGTTCCGTAACCTTGCCATTATTGCTCACGTTGACCATGGCAAAACGACCTTGGTTGACCAACTTTTGCAGGCGGGGGGGACCTACCGAGCGAATCAAGCTGTTCAGGAACGCGCCATGGACTCCATGGATCTTGAACGTGAAAAGGGCATTACCATTAAGGCCAAAAACACGTCCATTCACTGGAATGGGTACACGATCAACATTGTGGACACTCCAGGCCACGCAGACTTCGGCGGTGAAGTGGAACGTGTGATGAAGATGGTGGACGGCGTGATTCTTGTCGTCGACGCCTTTGAAGGCCCACAAGCCCAGACCCGTTTCGTGTTGCGCAAGGCATTGCAGGAAAACCTGATGCCCATCGTTGTGATCAACAAGATTGACCGTCCTCATGCTGATCCATTGGCTGTGCGTGACAAGGTCTTGGAACTCTTCTTGGAACTGGATGCCACCGAAGAACAATTTAACGCTCCTTTTGTCTACGGTTCTGCTCGTGACGGATACTTCATGGACGCTCTTGAAGGCGAACCACCCGTCGACTGCACTCCTCTTCTCAACAAGATTATCGAATACATTCCCGCTCCTGAAGCCGACCAGAATGGCGATCTCCAGATGTTGGTTTCCAACATTGACTGGGATGACTACGTGGGTCGTGTTGCCATTGGCCGCATTACCTCGGGTTGCGTGAAGAAAGGCGACACCGTTTACCTCGTCCGCGAAGATGGTACTCGCGAAGCAGGTAAGGTGACCCGCATGTTCGAATACTCAGGTCTTGGCTCACAGGACTCCGTTGTCGGCGAAGCCGGTAACATCATCGGTATCGCTGGGTTCGAAGACGTGAACATTGGCGAAACGATCAATGGAACGCCTGAACAGGAACCCTTGCCCTTCGTTGCTATCGATCCTCCTACCATTTCGATGGAGTTCTCCATCAACAACGGTCCCTTCGGTGGTCGCGATGGTAAGAACGTGACCTCCCGCGTGATCCGCGACCGACTTGTTCGCGAAACGAGAACCAACGTTTCCATTCAGGTGGAAGATACGGACAAGGCTGGCGTGTTCCGCGTGTCGGCTCGTGGTGCCATGCAGATTGCCGTGCTCGTCGAAACCATGCGTCGTGAAAACTACGAAGTATGCGTTTCCCGTCCAACGGTCATTACGCACCGCGATGAAAACGACCACTTGTTGGAACCATACGAAACGATTTACGTCGAAGTTCCTGACGAATTTGCTAACGGCGCCGTCCGCATTTTGACCTCTCGTAAGGGGCAACTTGAAGAAATGGAATGCCGTGAAGGAACGGGCCACACCTACATCCAGGCCTACATCCCCACGCGAGGCATCATTGGCTTTGAATTCGAATTGGTCAACTTGACCTCAGGTCACGGGATCTTCTCTCACCTCTTCCGTCAGTACGATTCCTACGCTGGCGAAATCTCCACGCGCCAGACGGGTACTCTCGTTTCGATGGAAACGGGCGTTTCCACGCCATTTGCTCTCGCAGCATTGGAAGAACGTGGCCGCTTGTTCGTCGGTGCTCAGGAAGACATCTACGAAGGCCAGATCGTCGGGGAAAACCCCAGACAAATGGATATGCCGGTGAACCCATGTAAGGAAAAGCACCTCAACAACATTCGCTCTGCCACCAAGGGCGATGGCATCCAGCTTTCTCCTCACGTCCAGTTCTCTCTTGAACGCGCTATCGAATACATCGAAGCTGACGAACTTGTGGAAGCAACGCCTCACTTCATTCGCTTGCGCAAGCGCATCCTGAACGCCAACGACCGCGTTCGCGAAGCAAGAAAGTCCGGGAACTAAGCCAGGTTCATCGTCGCGGATTATTCCGTAACGACTCCTTTCGAAAAGCTCTCATCCGATTCATAACGGGTGGGAGCTTTTTTAGCTTTTGGAAACGGGAAACAGCCACGCCATCGAAGAGTGGAGCCGATTGTTCCTAGTATGAGGGTACAAAAAGACCGATAGGTACTGACACAGCAAGAAAGAACAAGCTACCGTTGCTCCCTTTCGGTCCTGGCGGGGTTTGCCAGTCTCCCTTCTGTGGGTACCTATCGGCGTCAGAGAGGAAACTATTTTAGGGGCAATAAGTCAAGGATGGAGTTAGATATCCCACTCGTGTTTGGGGGCGGGGCCAGAGAGCTCACAAATGCGGTTAATGAGTTGATCCCACGACTCTTTTCCTTTGAGGATGTCTACTTCAATGCGGAGGAAATAAATGGGGAGAGTGGGATCGAGCTTATCAGGGTCGAGACGGACCGCATCTTTTTCCGTGGTGAGGATCATTTCGACGGAGTGTTTGATGCAGTCATCATAGAAGACGTCGAGTTCTGCCTGATCAAACCAGTAGTGGTCAGGGAAGCGCTTGACCCAGATAAGGTTGGCGCCGAAGTCGCGCAGGGAATTTTCAAAGCTTTCCGGGCGAGCGATCCCGCTGAAGCAGGCGATGCTCTTTTGATCAAGAGCAGAGAGGGGCAGGCGTTCGCCCGTGCTCACGTTTTCCAGGTACTTGGGAGCGTGATTGCTGACAATGATATCGGCTACGTGATTATGGCGACGGATCTCGTGGATGAGTTCGTTTTGAGGTTTCCCGCCGCTCTTAGTCAGGATGATGTAATCAGCACGCGCGAGGCTAGATTTAGGTTCGCGCATGGTGCCACGTGGTAGCATTTGTCCCGTGCCAAAAGGAGCTCCGCAATCGACGAGGACGATGTCGATTTCATGGCCGAGCTTCAGGTACTGCATGCCATCATCTAGGAGCAGGGTATCACTGGCGAGTTGCTCAATGGCAAAGATGCCCGAGCGAACTCTATCCTTGCCCACGAGGACAGCGACGCCGTCTAGGTTTTTAGCGAGCATGAACGGCTCGTCACCAGAGTAGCGAGGCGACAAATAGCGATGGGTGCCATCGCTTGCAATTTTGGGGAGATTGTCGACAGGGTTGCCGTGGGCGTCCGTCCACGATTGAGGTTCGGGAAGATCTTCGCTCTTGTAGCCACGGGTGAGGATGGAAATACGGCGGCCACGGTCGCGGAGCGTTTTGGCGAGAAGTTCGACGACAGGAGTTTTGCCCGTGCCACCCACGGTGATATTGCCCACGCTGACAACGAGAACGCCAAGGTCACGGTGATGGGCGATGCGAGCAGAGAAAAACTTCAGGCGAAGAACGACGATAGCGCGGAAGATCCAAGAGACGAGGTAGAGGATGACGCGCATGGTCGAGGCGCGGAAGCCTTTGGCTTGGCCAAAGATGACAGCGGTTCCCCATTCCTCAAATTCTTCTGAGCGCGTCTTCATTTATCTGGATGATAATCTAAGAAGCGATGCGAGGAAATCAGAATAGAATGCGACCACAGTTTTCGCAGTGGCAAACCTCGCGTCCTGATTGAACCTTGAGTCGAGTGGCCGTGGTCAGATTCATGTGGCAGCCACTGCAACGCCCTTGATCATCCATGGTGACAATGACAGGAAGAGCTTTGCCAATGATCATGCGATTATACAGATCTCTGGTCTCAGCCGAAACGCGAGAGATGATGCTTTCGCGATCCGCCTGAGTTTCTTTAAGTTCTTCAGCTGTTTTTTCGGCACTGCGTTCAAGCCGGGCCAATTCCTCTTCAACGCTCGTTTTGATTTCTTTGAGCTTAGCCGAGGCTTGTTCTAAGCGATTCTTGCCCACTTCCAGAGTTTCCATGAGGGAGAGCTCGCGAGTTTCCAATCCATCGATGAGCTCTTCGGTCTTGGCTATTTCGGCAATATAACGTTGGTACTCATCATTTTTGTGAGTCTCACCCTGCATGATCTTCATCTTGGCGATGAGATTGCGTTTGGTCGTTATTTCTGATTCCGTTTCAAGAATAGCCTTCTCGATGTCTGAGATCTTTTGCTTGATGCGTTTAACTTTAGCCAGGAAGTCGCTGTATCTCTGAGTAATGACGTTTCGTTGGTTGGGAACTGAGGACAATTCAGCCTGCATTTTGCGGATGCGAGCATCTCGTTCTTGAACAACTAGAAGTTCGTCTAACTCATCATGATTCATGGGGTCAGTATAGACAAAAGCTCTTCAGGCATGCAAGGACCGAAGAATGCTTGCCCCTACATCAAGGGAGCGGACCTCTCAGCAGTTCCTCAATCTCAGAGGAGCTCATCTTGAGGAGAAGGCTTTCGAGACCAGATCCCATGCCGAAGAGAGCATCTGCCATGGCTTGTTTCTTTTGGAGCATACGGTCAATGCTGTCTTCGATGGTGCCTCTGCAGATGAGTTTGTGAACCAAGACATTCTTGTGCTGGCCAATGCGATAAGCTCGGTCCGTGGCTTGATTCTCGACGGCAGGATTCCACCAGCGGTCGAAGTGAATGACGTGGCTTGCTTGGGTGAGCGTCAGCCCTGTTCCTGCAGCCTTTAACGAGAGAACCATGAAGGGCGGACCATTGTCCTGCTGGAATTGGCGGACGAGCTCTTGTCGCTGAGGCATGGGGGTGCTGCCATGTAACTGAAGTCCTGGGCGTCCGAAGACCTTTGCGAGGAGGTCAGAGACTGGATCCATGACGGAGCGGAATTGAGTGAAGAGCAGGACTTTCTCGTGCCGTTGCATGATCGTCTCAGCGAGCTCCCTGAGACGCATGAATTTGCCCGAGGACTCTGTGGCGTAGTCACCCGTGCCAAGGAATTGGTCGGGATGGTTACAGATTTGCTTTAAATGGGCCAAAATGGGCAGGAGAAGCATCAGCCTAGTCTCTGGGTCCTCTTCATCCAAAACGGCGTGTAGAGCGTTAATTTCGGCCTGATATAGGCTTGCCTGCAAGGGAGTCAGCTGACAGTAGGCGTTGATCTCCGTCTTATCGGGGAGATCAGGGATGAGAGAGCGATCCGATTTAAGGCGACGCAAAATGAAGGGGCGAACCAGTTTGCGGAGAGGAGTGTAGTCAGAGCCTAGACCTTTCGTGAAGGCATCGAAAGACGAACGGCTTCCTAGGAGACCAGGATTCAGGAAGTCCATCAGGCTGTGGAGTTCCCCTAAGTGGTTTTCGACGGGGGTGCCTGACAGAGCGATACGGTTGGAACTATGGAGCTCACGGACAGCTTGTCCACGCTGAGAGGTCGCATTTTTGATGGCTTGGGCTTCATCTAGGACAATGGCTGCAAAGTGGAGCTTTTGGAGCCAAGGCAAGCGCACCACCATGCCATAGCTCGTCAGAACGATGTCAAAGCGAGAGAAGATGGATTCGGGATGGCGAGGTTCGGCGTGAGGGACTGTTCTCAGGGAAGGGTGGAAGACGAGCACCTTCCAGGAGGGACAGAAACGAGCTAACTCATCCGCCCAGTTACCCAGGAGAGAGGTCGGAGCAATCACCAAGGGAGGGATTTTGTTGGGCTGCTGCTGTTTGAGGAGGCTGAGCCATGTGATGGCTTGTAGGGTTTTGCCAAGCCCCATGTCATCAGCCAAGCAAGCACCAAATCCTGCAGAGGTTGTTCGATAGAGGAAGCTGACGCCATCGCGTTGGTAGGGCCTCAGGATGGCATCGAGGTGAGAGGGGATGGGAGGAAGCTCAGAGTTAGAAGAGAGGCGTTCGAGCATTTCCTGAAGCAATTGACTCGGGAGAATCTCGCAATCAGGATCATCGGGAGGGAGCGCAGGAAGGGCATTGTTGGGGCCATTGACGAGGAGTCGCAAGCCTTTCACGAGAGGAATGCCGAGGCGATTCATCATGTTGGTTGCTTGGCCCCAGCGTTCGAGAAGAAGTTTGATTTTGTCGGCGTCAACGGAGATCCATTCGCCATGGAAGCGGATGAGACCTTCCCCTTGAGCCAAGAGCTCTTTGATTTCGTCTGGCGTCAGGTGATAGGAGCCTAATGTGACGGCCAGAGAAAAACGGAGGATAGAATGCACCGAGAGCTTTTCTTTTTGGTCATCAGCGTCAGCTGTGACGGTCAATTTCAGACGCGTGGGCTCTTTCTTCCAGAGGTTGACCATTCGGACAACAATCCCTGCTTCCTCAATTTTTGTGAGGTCGCGAAGGAAAGCATAGGTTCGCTCCGCCTCCCAAGCCATGGGGGTGAAGAGCTCTCTGCTTTTGAGAAGACGTTGGATGAGGGGACTTGATTCGGCAGCGCGTTCAAGAGGTCGCAATAGAGCAAGAAGTGCTTTGTGATCCTCAGAGAACATCTGCATGGCAGTCCCTAGAGGGACGTGCGAGATTTTGCCTCCTGCTGATGATTTGTGAGCATAGGTGGCAAGGAAGGCGAAGGGGTAAGCTTCTGCATTTTCGCCTTTGTTTTCGGCCAAGTGGAAAAAGATCTTTCCCAAGAGAGACCAGGGTTCACCTAGATTTTGGATCCAAGTGGCGATGGGTATCCCCGATGAGTCGAGCTGATGGCCGATGTGAGCCTTAAGTTCTTGGTGCCACATGGAGACAATGTCAGCCGAGATGAGTTCTCCACCTTGCACCATGGCTATAGGAAAGGCGTCTACAAGGGCGGATAATTGCTTGGAATTGGGAAGTAGTGCCTGAAGGCAGGAGGTGAGGTCATCCGATTCTGAAGACGAGAGAGCCAGACGAGTCAGCGCCTCTCTGACCATAGAGCGGAGGAAGTAAGCACCAACGCCAGCTTCAGCAGGCCACGATGTGGTGCCGATCATGAACAGGCCATTGCCCATGCCCAGAGCGAAGGCATTAGCGAACAGAGATTCTTTGAAGATCAGCTGACCATTGGGACGGAGCTCTAGATCGAGGAGAGTGTCTTCTCCCGAAGAATCAGGTGTTTGAAGACTGACGGCCATCGGGCAAAGCGAGGAAGCTAACGAGAAGAAGTGGTCCAACTAGGGATGGCGGAAAGCAAGGTCTGCGTGTACTCGTGTTGCGGGTGGAGGAACACGTCGTCAGCGTTGCCGTACTCAACGATTTGGCCTAGGCGCATCACGGCAATGGTGTCGGCCAAGTAGTGGACGACAGACAAATCGTGAGAGATGAAGATCATCGTGAGATGGAGCTCTTGAACGAGATCTGAAAGCAAGTTGAGAATCTGAGAGCGGATGGAAACGTCGAGGGCCGAGACAGGTTCGTCGGCAATAATGAGTTTGGGTTCAGGAGCGAGGGCGCGAGCGATGGCAACTCGCTGGCGTTGGCCTCCCGAAAACTCATGAGGGTATTTGTAAGCAAAGCTAGGGTCGAGCCCCACACGAAGCATGAGCTGATCGACGGCTTCTTCAAGGGCTTTGCCTTTGAGGTGGCGACGGCAACAGATGGCTTCTGAGAGAGTCGTGAAAACAGTGTAACGAGGGTTGAGCGATGCGTATGGGTCCTGAAAGACCATCTGGAAGTCGAGCCGACGTTGACGGATCTCACGGGGAGAAAGTTGAGCGAGGGACTGACCATCGAGAATGACCTCGCCACTCGTCGGACGTTGTAGCTGCATGATTGTCCGAGAGAGGGTTGATTTTCCGCAACCAGATTCGCCCACTAATCCAAGGATAGCACCACGTTCCACAGAGAGATTCACATCACGCACGGCATGGACGTCAGGGGAGCGCTTTGAGGAAAAGAGAGACGATCTCCCGGGGAAAATAACATTGAGCTGTTTGATTTCCAAAAAAGCCATGAGTGGAAAGAGGATCAGAGGGTACTTGATGGGCGACGCGTGAGGTTTACCTGAGCCCGAAGTTCACCATTGCATTGCAGAGAAACGAGGGCAGACGTGTCAGAGAAGTTCGTGACAGAGGTGATGGCATCTCCGAGGTGGCACTCGTGACGGAAACTCATGGCAATGTGCGAGAGCTGAGATTTGTGCCAATCTGACGGGAGAGAATCAATGGCCCACCGTAGGTAGACGGAATTATTGACATGTCCATTGAAATCGACATCGCTCCATTCTGCTAGGAAGGAGCGAGAGACGGAGTCCTCTGCTACTTCTGCCGGGGAAGGGAATGGGGAGATGATGGTGCCTTCGGAATCAGGGAATGAGTCGATATGTTGTTTGAGGGCAATGGGACGTCGTCTGTTGATGTCAATGATGACCCATTCGCAGGAGGCCTCAATGAGGAGTTCCCCTGAAGGTGCTGTTAGCGAGAAATTACGGATCGCCACCAGGGGAGAATGAGGGAAGGTCCATGTTTGGGCGATGCACTCATCTTTCCAGCGAGGAAGTCGATGGATCGTTATGGAAAGCCGACGTTCCACCCAAGCGAGCTGACGGGAGGCGCAGAAATCATAGCCAAAACCGAGAGCCGAGGCATGGTCTTCAGCCGTGTCCTGAATCCAGTGGAGGAGAGCGACGGGAGACAGAATCCCCCAAGCGTCACAATCGTGACTACGAACTCTCAGCGGAACTGAAAAACAGTGAGGCATGGCCTGATGGTGATGGAGCTAGGAGCAAGCGGGTTATGGCAGTTGCCATGATGGGCGCAACTTCATGTAATCTTGAAGAGGCATCAGAATGTAAACTGGAGTCAGTGAAGGATTGAGCCAACTGATGACATGGCGCAAGTTCTCTTCGCTCATGGTGGTGCATCCAGCACTGGGGACTGTTCCATTACCACGCCAGATGTGGAAGAAGATCGAGGATCCTGCTCCTGGGATGGCAGGTTGTGCTTGGCTACCTGCATTGTGTTTAATGAAGAGCTTGAGACTGTGATGATAGTCATTCAACTTCATTTGCTGTTTCAGTTCCCATTCTGTTGAGGCAGGCCGAGGGAGAACAATATGTTGGTTGTACTGGGGAGACGTCGGATCATCAACCCACAGATCGCAAGGGGTTATTTTGCGGTAGACCATATTGGAGTGCTTTTTAGGCGTGGAGACCGTCCCATAAGCATTCCCCAAGAGGAACACGCCTGCAGGGGAACGAAGGTCACCTTCCTTTTTCACTAGACCCGATCTCATGGGTTGAGAAAGACCACGACCCCAACTCAGACCACTTTTGCCCAGACGACCAGGGAAAGGACCGAAGACTTTGACCCACTGACCGCCCTTCTTTTCAAGGAGGTTGAGATCAACATAAGAAGAGTCCCAACCAGAGGTTGTCCCGACAATGGCTTGTTGGCATGAGGCGGGAACCACTCCTGCATGAACATAGGCAAGCAGGCTAGATAGGCAGAGAAGAGTAAAAGAAAGAAGAGCTTTCATTAGTCGCAATCAATAGGGATACGCAAGGATTCGATCGCTTCGACCAAATCATCAACGGAGACGTCAGAGGAGACGCATGCTTCGCCGAGATGTGGGAGTAGAATAAAGCGGATGGATCCAGAGGTGAACTTTTTGTCTTTGGCAATCTTCTCCATGATGTCTTCCGTCTTCAGGTGATCGGGAAGGACGAGGGGAAGATCCATGGTGTTAAGGAGACTGAGAAGAGCCTTAGAATCGTCATGAGAAAGACCGCACTTCTTTTCGCTCAGGAAGAGAGCTGCTCTCATCCCCAGTGCGACAGCTTCGCCGTGGTAGATCTGACCGTAGGGGACAGAGGCTTCAATGCCGTGACCAATTGTGTGGCCAAAGTTGAGGAGAGCTCGGAGATTGAGGCGTTCTTCTTCATCGGCCTCGACAATGCGTGCCTTGACGGAAAGGTTGCGAGCAAGGAGATCAGGAAGGCTTCTGATGGTCGAGAGAGAGAGCCCGATGCTGATTTCATTGCCAAGAGGACGGAGCTCTTCGATCATTTCAGCTTGTCCAATAGCTGCATGCTTGACGACTTCAGCCATCCCTTCAGCCAGGGTTCTGGAGTCAAGGGTGACGAGGGTTGTGGGGTCAATGACGACGACCTTGGGCTGATGGAAGGCTCCCACGAGGTTCTTCCCTTCAGGGATGTTGACGGCCGTTTTGCCACCGATGGAACTGTCGGACTGAGCGACGATTGTGGTTGGAATTTGGATGTACGAGATTCCACGGTAATAGACCGAGGCCACAAAGCCCGCAAGGTCACCGACGACACCGCCACCGAGAGCAGCTACTGTGCTACTGCGATCAAGTCCTGCCTTAACAAAGGCCGAGCATAACTTACCGACTTCCTCTAAGCACTTAGATTGTTCCCCTGCGGAGATAATGTGGATGCTGACTTTGAAACCAGCTTTTTCAAAGGAACGAACGGCGGTATCCGCATAAAGAGGAGCGACATTGGTGTCTGTGACCAAAGCCAGATGTCCTACCTTAATGCCGGATTGGACAGCCAACTCTCCTACTCGGTTGAGGGCTCCGTTCTCGACATGGATTTTGTATGAGCGCTTACCTAAAGAAATAGATACTGTTGGCATATCCGTTTCTAGCCCGTCTGAAACAATCTAGCAAGAAAAAGGGGAGTCTACCCAACAATGAGCAGACTCCCCCAGAAATGATATTTATGTTGCTTATGCTAAGCCGTGGAATTCCTGCAAGGTCTTAACTTCTGCAGACTTGTTGAAGGTGCCTTCCATGGCGCCAACGCAAGCTCGGGCTGAAGCCAAGTTGGTGCAGTAAGATGTCTTTGTTGCAACAGCCGAGGAGCGGATGAGAACATCGTCCTTGCGAGCATCATGGCTCCCTGGCGTGTTGATGATAAAGGCAATTTCACCGTTCTTAATGCGGTCAACAATGTTGGGGCGCTTCCCTTCGTGAACCTTGTAAGCACGTTCACATTCGATGTCGTGCTGAAGGAGGTGAACCATCGTGCCACGTGTGGCGCAGAGGTCGAAGCCCAAACGAATCAGAGACTTAGCGAGAGGAATGATGGCATCCTTATCGCGGTCATTGACCGAGATGAAGACGAGACCAGACTTAGGCAGAGCATTGAAAGCACTGATTTGAGCCTTAGCAAAGGCGATGTCAGGGTCAGCATCAATACCCATGACTTCACCTGTAGAACGCATTTCAGGTCCGAGAACGACGTCGATACCAGGGAAACGATTCCAGGGGAAGACAGCTTCCTTGAAGGAGTAGTAATCAGGGAGGATTTCTTCCGTGAAGCCGAGTTCAGTGAGCGTCTTACCAGCCATGACCTTAGCGGCCAACTTGGCAAGAGGTTTACCGATGGTCTTGGAGGCAAAGGGAACGGTACGAGAAGCGCGAGGATTGACTTCAATGACGTAGAGTTGTTCGTCTTTGACAGCAAACTGGATGTTCATCAGACCACGAACTTCAAGTTCGCGAGCCAATTCCTTAGAGGCACGCATGATTTCCTTGTGAACACGCATGGAAATGCCTGCTGCAGGGATCATACAGGCGGAGTCGCCAGAGTGGATGCCAGCAGGTTCGACGTGTTGCATGATAGCACCGACGACAGCCAATTGGCCGTCAGCAATGACATCGACGTCGATTTCGACAGCGTTTTCAAGGAAGCGGTCAACAAGGATGGGGCGTTCAGGAGATGCATCCACAGCTTCACGCATGTAGCGTTCGAGTTCGGCATCATCGTAAACAATCATCATTGCACGGCCACCGAGAACGAAGGAAGGACGAACGAGAACTGGATAGCCGATTCTGTTGGCCACTTGGAGAGCTTCTTCAGGGGAAGTTGCCGTTCCGGCATCAGCTTGTTTCAAGCCCAGCTTATCCAAGAGAGCGGAGAAGTACTTACGGTCTTCTGCGAGCTCAATGGACTTAGGACTGGTACCGATGATGGGGACTCCGTGTTGTTCCAGAGCGGCAGCAAGGTTCAGAGGGGTTTGACCGCCGAACTGAACAATAACGCCATCAGGTTTTTCTTGGTCGCAGATGTTGAGCACATCTTCGAGAGTCAATGGCTCAAAGTAGAGCTTATCTGAGGTGTCGTAGTCAGTGGAAACCGTTTCAGGGTTAGAGTTCACCATGATGGTTTCGTAGCCCAGTTCCTTCAGAGCAAACGAAGCGTGAACACAGCAATAGTCGAACTCAATGCCCTGACCAATGCGGTTAGGACCACCACCCAAGATCATGATCTTCTTACGATCTGAAGGGCGAGCTTCGTTCTCTTCACCATAGCATGAGTAATAGTAAGGAGTGTAGGCTTCGAATTCAGCGGCGCAAGTATCGACAAGGCGATAGGTGGGGACTAAGCCCATGCTCTTGCGTTCTTCGCGGATGCGGTCTTCCGTGGTGTTGCGAGCTAAGGCGATTTGACGGTCAGAGAAACCGAGCTTCTTAGCTTTTTTCAGAGGCAGATCAGCGAGGCGTTCACCTGCGATAGCAAGATCTTCCAACTGAGCGACAAACCAAGGATCAATTTGAGTGATGTCGTGGATTTCTTCAGCGGTGAAACCATTAGCAAAAGCGGTTTGAATCCAGAAGATACGTTCTGCATTCGGTACAGCCAACTTGCGGGAGATTTCATCAGCCGTAGGATTCTTAGGCGTCTTGCTGTCAAAACCGAAGCCCCAACGACCAGTTTCGAGGGATCGAAGTGCCTTTTGGAGAGATTCCTTAAAGGTGCGACCAATAGCCATCACTTCACCAACGGATTTCATCGTCGTGGTGAGGGTTGGGTCAGCATCCTTGAACTTTTCAAAGGTGAAGCGAGGAACCTTGGTGACAACGTAGTCAATAGAAGGTTCGAAGGAAGCAGGGGTTTCGCGAGTGATGTCGTTGCGAAGCTCATCGAGTGTGTAACCCACGGCCAATTTTGCTGCAAACTTAGCAATTGGGAAGCCAGTCGCCTTAGAGGCGAGAGCTGACGAGCGAGACACGCGAGGGTTCATTTCAATAACGATCATGCGCCCTGTCTTAGGATCCGTGGCGAACTGGATGTTAGAACCACCCGTTTCAACACCAATTTCACGGATGACAGCAAAGGAGGCATCACGCATGAGTTGGTATTCACGATCGGTAAGCGTTTGAATTGGGGCAACCGTGATGGAGTCCCCTGTATGAATCCCCATTGGGTCCAAGTTCTCAATCGAGCAGATGACAACGCAGTTGTCAGCCTTGTCTCGCATGACTTCCATTTCGAATTCCTTCCAACCGAGCAGGGATTCTTCGATGAGAATTTCAGAGGTTGGGGAAAGATCGAGGCCACGAGCTGCGATTTCTTCGAACTCAGTCTTGTTGTAGGCGATACCACCACCTGTGCCACCCAGAGTGAAGGCAGGACGGATGATCAATGGGAAAGTGCCGATTTCTTCAGCAATCGTTCGAGATTCAACCATGTTGTGAGCCACGCCAGATTTAGGCACATCAAGACCAATCTTGATCATGGCTTCTTTGAAACGCTGTCTGTCTTCGCCTTTATCGATAGCATCAGCGTTAGCGCCAATCATACGAACACCTTCACGGTCAAGTACCCCACTCTTGAAGAGGTCCATGGCACAGTTAAGTGCGGTCTGACCGCCCAGGGTTGGAAGCAATGCATCAGGCTTTTCGCGAATGATGACCTTTTCGACAAACTCTGGAGTGATGGGTTCGATGTAAGTATGTGGAGCAAACTCCGGGTCCGTCATGATGGTTGCCGGATTGGAGTTTACGAGGACAACTTCGTATCCTTCTTCCTTCAAAGCTTTACAGGCCTGGGTGCCTGAATAGTCAAATTCACAACTTTGGCCAATGACGATCGGTCCCGAACCGATCACAAGAATTTTGTGGATCGAAGTGTCTTTGGGCATATCTCAACGATTAAATCCGCAGGGGTATGGCAGAAAATAACGATTTTTGCAAGTCCCTGCCGAATAAAATCATAGATGATTATGAAAGAGGATGGGAATATCCCCATGAAATCAGCTGATTTCTCACGGTTTTGACGGGGAGGCCTATGACATTATCGGCATCACCTTCAATGCTAGAGATGATCATTTCACCGTGATCTTGGAAAGCGTATGATCCAGCTTTGTCAAGGACTGGGACGACGCTGATGTAATCAGAGATCACTTGTTCGGAGAGCTCCTTAAATTGCACTTTTGTGATCACTGACCAATTGGCGAGGCCGAGAGGTGACAAGATAGCTACCCCTGTGCAAACAATATGCTCCCTGCCAGATAAATTCCGTAGCATCGAGCGAGCCTCATCAAGGTCAGAGGGTTTCCCCATAGGAGTCCCATCGAGAAAGACGAGCGTGTCGGCGCCTATGACTGTGGCCTCCGGGTGCAATTTGCTTACAGCCTCAGCCTTCAACCATGCATTGAGGCAACAAAGTTGATCGGGGCTCAGGTTGGGATCTGAGCGTTCAGGAGTGTCTAGAGAAATGCAATCGAAAGTCCAACCATCAGCAGAGAGTAGTTCTTTGCGTCTGGGTGATTGAGAGGCCAGAATAATGGATGGAAGAGAGTTCCCCATAAAAGCAGAGTCGTGAATTCCCTCGATAGGAAAGTAGATGGGATCAGTGTCCTTTGAATGGGATGGGAGTCTCATTGCCCATAATGCGATTCATCGCCATAGAAGAGACGGGATGGACAGCACGGATCACATTGCGAGGCAGAGCCTTCAGACGTTCAAGGCACTCTTCTCGGAGTTCTTGGGTATCGAATTCCATACCGACGAGGGCACGACCAACTCGTTCACCCGTGTATTCGTAATTGAAGTAGCAGAGAGAGGCGATGTCAGCCACTTGTTCCATGAAGTCAAGGAAGGCGCCACTTCTTTCAGGGAATTCAATGTGAACGAAGAGAGGGTGGTGGAAGAGCTCGGTTTGGTAGTGAATGGTGCGGAAACGAACATCCTCGTTTTCGCTGATATCTTCAAATCCAATGCCTTTAGATGTGAGTCGATTGCGAATGTATGCAAAGTCCTCGTCAGAAGCAGAAACTCCGAAGACAGGGTATTGAATATCTCCACTTGTTTTACCGTATTGTACGTCGACTAATGTTGAGGTCGAAGGCATGTTGCGGAGATACTTGAGAACTTGTCCCTTCTTGGATTCCATCGGGATGCGCAAGTACCTGGTTTCGTAGTTTCCGATACCTGCTTGTCGAGCAATCTGAGCCAAGTGGGTAAAGTCCATGTTTGCCCCTGAAATGATGACCAGGCTCTTTTCATCAGGACGAACATCCCCAGTGCTCCACTGCTTCAGGAATCCTGCAAGCCCCATGGCTCCTGAAGGTTCAGGAACAACGCGGTTAGATTCCCACATAACGCGAATAGCGTGACAGACTTCGTTGTTTGTTACGGTAACGAACTCGTCGATCAGTTCATTACAGAGAGCGAATGTTTCTTGTCCAGGGATACGAACGGCTGTGCCGTCGCAAAAGACATCGACATAGGAGAGAAGAGTGCGTTCACCTGCTTCGACAGAGGTTTTCATCGAGGCTTGGTCAATACCCTCAACGCCGATGATTTTGATATTTGGCCAGAATTTCTTCAGCCAACAAGCTACAGCAGAGGCAAGACCGCCACCACCAATTTGGACGTATGCGCGGTCGAATGGACCGTCGCCACTCATGACAACTTCGTCCGCCAAGGTGCCTTGCCCAGCCATTGTCTCAATGTCATCGTAGGGGTGGATGAAGGGTGATTTATGCTCTTTGCAGTAAGCATAAGCGGCGCCCGCGGTTTCATCATAACTATCCCCATGCAGGACAATTTCGACGTGATCCCCACCGTGGCGCTTTACTTCAATCTGCTTCATTTCAGGAGTAGAACGAGGCATGTAGATGCGAGCCTTGCAGTTGAGGACACGAGCAGCCAGAGCCACACCTTGTGCATGATTGCCTGCAGAGGCTGCGACGACACCTTTGGCACGTTGCTCAGGAGTTAGGCAAGCCATGCGATTGAAAGCACCGCGCCATTTGTAGGCTTTGATAGGTCCCAGATCTTCTCGCTTAGCATAGACAGGAGCTTCGATGCCTCGAATATTGAGGCGTTGGAGTGGAGTAGGTTTACCGACAGTGTAGACGCGCTGGCGGGCCTGAAGGATTTCTTCTGAAAGGCGGTCTGTCAATTCACTCATGGCGATAGTAGGGAATGAGACAAGGATACAATAAATTTGAACATCCGTGAATCACAATCCTCAAAAAGTAATTTCAAATCTGAACATGACTGATTCAGCGAGTGAAGACCTAGATACTTAGGGAAAAGAATTGAACGCTAGACTGAAGCAAATTAAATATTTGGTATGGCGACGTCGACCAGTTGGTTCCCGACCAAGAATCTTTTTTTGAGTTTTTCCCTTTTGACATTGCTATTAATGACAGGATGTAACGATACGCAAACGACCAGAGACGCTGTGGCTCGGGCCCGGACTACGCCTAAACTGACAGAATACCTTTCTTCAGGAGGGATGAAAATAGGTGATCCCGTCTTTTTGCGAGCCATCAAAGAAGATAAGGTGTTGGAACTCTGGGTTAAACCTCGTCATTCAGAACGATTTGTTATGGTTAAGCGTTATCCCATAGCAAAGTTATCGGGGGCGTTGGGACCAAAACAAAGTGAAGGAGACCAGCAGGTTCCCGAGGGGTTTTATGATGTCGTTCCTGCTTCGCTAAATCCTCAAAGTAAGTATCATTTAGCGTTTAATATAGGATATCCTAACGACTATGATCGGGCTTTGGGGAGAACAGGATCATACATTATGATCCACGGTGGAGATTCTTCAGTTGGTTGTTTGGCAATGAGTGATGCTGGTATCGAAGAAATTTACACGCTCGTTGCTCAGGCTCTGATGAATGGTCAGAAGACTGTTCCCGTGCAGATTTATCCTTTTGTTCCTACTCCTGCTCGGTTGGTTGAAGAAAAAAACTCAGGTTTCTATCCATTTTGGAAGTTGTTAGAGAAGACATGGGAATGGACAGAGCTCAATAGAGCTCCTGCACCTGTTGTTTTTGAGAATAATCAACTGGTGCTTAAAGTGGAGAAGCCTGATGCGCCTCGTCCTAGTGCACCGAGCGAAACCTCTACCCCAACAGCTCCTACAAGTCCAGAGACTCAGCCTGGTTCAAAATAAGGCGTTGTTAAGATTGTGGGTGACTATCATCTGCACGAAGTTTCTTCAGTCGAAGCTGACCACATGCAGCATCAATGTCGTGCCCCTTTTCATAACGCAACGTGACGGGGATTTTGTTGCGTTTGAGGACATTGCGGAAGTGTTCGCAATGCGTTAACGAAGGCCTTTCCCAGTCAAGTCCTTCAACTTTGTTGTAGGGGATAAGGTTTACCTTTGCACCAAGTTGTTTGGCAATGCTTGTTAGAGCCTCAGCATCAGCCATGCTGTCATTGATTTGGTGTATAAGGATGTACTCTAGCGTAATCATCTGTTTACGCAGATTGCTCCACTGTTTGAGAGCAGGAATGAGTTTCCCTAAAGGCCACTTCTTATTGACTGGCATGATGCGGTTGCGTACCTCATCAGTGGCACCGTGAAGAGAGACTGCCAGGCGGATTTGTCGAGGGAAAGCTGCTAGCTGAGAGATGCGAGGAGCGTAGCCAGATGTGGAAACTGTGATATGCCGCCCACCGATGTTGAGTCCCCATGGGGAAGTGATGATTTCAAGGGCAATAAGGAGGTTGTCAATATTGGCTAAGGGTTCTCCCATGCCCATGAAAACCAGATTATTGATTTTCTCTCCAGCGATGGCTTCTGCCGAGAGAATTTGCCCAATGATTTCGGCAACAGTAAGATTTCTCGTCAATCCGAGTAATCCAGAGGCGCAGAATTTGCATCCAAAGGCACATCCGATTTGCGAAGAGACACAAAGAGTCAGACGCTCAGCTTGTTCACCAATGGCACTTTGAGCAGCAGGAATGATCACGGATTCAACGCATTGCCCATCCTCGAGACGTGATAGGAATTTGCGAGTCATGCCAGGTTGCCCCTGGACAGTGACAATTTCAGAGTGTGGCCAATAGAAGTTATCTTCAAGGAGTTGGCGTAACTGAGTAGGGATATTGCGCATCTCTCCAAATGAGGAAACACGTTTCCCCCACATCCAATCGAGAATCTGGGCTGCCCGGAATTTGGGCTGACCGTGTTCGATGAGGAAACTGATCAGAGAGGCTTCTGTGAGAGCGGTGACGGGGGTACGGTTGCTCATAGGTGTGGAGGAACAGATACCATGAGGAGGCGAGCTCCTTGACTACCTGCAAGTATAGGTGAATTTTGAGCAGGTACGAGGAGGAAATCACCTGCGTTAAAAATATCCCCAGAATGGGTTACGAGATTTCCAGAAACAACAACGACAATGGAAAAGTGTTCAGGATTCTCTCTGACTAGAGAGGCCTGAGAGGCCAGAGAAAGATCTTCGACTCGGAACCATGGATGTTCAGAAATTACTCCATTGGCAGAGGATCTTGGGTGAGCCACTGTGTTATGGCTAGCCAAGACTGAAGCAATTGCTTGTTCCTGGTGGAGTTCTCTTGAATGACCTTGAGCATCTTTACGATCCCAGTCATAGAGACGGTAGGTCGTGTCGCTGTTCTGTTGGATTTCGTAGATTTGGTATCCCGGTCCAATAGAGTGGACAAGTCCAGCAGGGATATCGATGCTGTCACCCTGGTTGAGTTCGTAAGTTTGGAGGAGTTGCCCAAGGGTTTTATCTTTTACAGCTGATGCAAGGAGTTCTTCAGAGACATCGGTTGAAAAGCCTGCATAGATGACAGAGTGAGGTACATTTTGAGCAACGTACCAGACCTCATTCTTTTCTTCATCTCCAAAGCGCTTGGCGACGTCTTTAGTTGGATGTACTTGGATCGAGAGGTTTTGTTGTACATCAAGTATTTTACAGAGAATGGGGAAACGATCATAACGATCGTAGCCATTGCCGAAAATCAATTCCCTGTGGTTGGTCCATAGATCGTGGAGAGACTGGCCAGCCCATGGACCATTTTTAACAATGCTTAAGGCTTCTGGTCTATCTGAGATTTCCCATGATTCGCCAATGGGACCTCCGACAGGATTTTTGAGACCTAAGCGAGAAATAGGTAGAGACGCCCCACCCCAAGGCCTTTCCTTGAGAATGGGTGTGAAACAGATCGCAGATTGCATTTATAGACAATAAAAGAACTCACTCCTGAAACACTTACAGGAGTTGGTCAACATACTGGTCGCGATCAAAAGGTTTTAGATCGTCAGCTCCTTCACCAGTTCCGACAAAGACTGGTGAAATATTGAGTTCGTCCTTGATGGCGAGGACGACGCCACCCTTACCCGATCCGTCCATTTTTGTGACAATGACAGAGTCCAAGGGGGTTGCTTTATGGAACTCACGAGCTTGAGCTAGAGCATTGGCTCCCGTGGTTGCATCAACCACTAAAATGGTCATGTGAGGAGCTGACTCGTCCTGCTTTGCAAGAGTGCGACGGATTTTGGTCAGTTCTTCCATGAGGTTGTGGCGAGTATGCAGTCTTCCTGCCGTGTCACAGATGAGATAATCGATGTTTTCACGGATGGCCTTAGCGTGTGCTTCAAAGCAGACTGAGGCAGGATCCTGGTTCTCGCGCCCCTTGTAGATAGGGATGGAAAGAGAATTAGCCCAACTTTCTAACTGTTCAACAGCGGCTGCACGGAAAGTATCTGCGGCTGCAAGCAAAACCTTCTTCCCTTGTTTTTGGAGGAAGTGAGCCATTTTGGCAGCCGAGGTTGTTTTACCCGTGCCATTGACTCCAACAACAATAATCACTGCGGGACGTCCTGCTGTGGGTACCGGGAGAGAAGGTGCTTCATCAGGGAAAGCCTGACGAATCATCTCCTTCGTTTCGTGAATAATCGTTTCTGCGGAGATATCTTTGCGTTCACGCAAAGAATCAACGAGAGACATAGCACGTCTTATCCCAATATCCGAAGTAACTAAATCAGCCTCTAACTCATCCCAATCTATTTGAGGAGATCGGGAGAATTTTTGGAATAGTTTTGTGAAGAAGCCAGCCATGAGTGATATTGTGCAGGAGGGTGTCCTAAATCTGATTCACTTAGGCGTTAGAACGGACTTCTGAAGCGACTCCTGAGATAATGCCATGAACGAAGCTGTGAGCTTCAGTTGTGGAGAATTCTTCAGCAAGGAGAATTGCTTCTTTTGCGATGACGGGGATAGGAAGCTCTTTGTCGAACATCAGCTCGTAAACGGCCAAACGCAGGATAGCCCTATCGACAGGAGCAACACGAGACGGAGAGAAGTTCTCGATCTTGGAGTCAGTTATTCTGTCAATTTCGTCGCGGTGGGCAATGACTTTATCGACGAGCGTTTGAGCTTCCTCGCGGAGGCTCTTGAGGTCTGCTTCGGCTGTGATTACAGATGAAAACTCTGTGATATTTGGGTGGTTGCCTGGGTGTTGAAGACCATCGAGAGCTTTACTGATTTCCTGGAGTCTTTGAGTTACCTTAATGACAGGGTGAAGGAGGTAGTTCAACTGAGGAAGCTCTTTGGCTTCAGTGAGAAGAACTGGACGCAGGTTCAACAGAGTCTGATTGATGATAAGCAATTCTTCATAACGAGCCTCGATGTCATCAGTGCCAGCATGATGTGCATTTTTGTGGGCACTGCGAACGGCAGAAACAGCTGCATCTAAGGAATCCTCACGCTTCGAGTGATCCAGAAGTCGATCACGCAGGGAGTCATAGTTAGGTTGACCAGAGGTTTCTTCTAAAACAGCTTGGGCTCGTGTATGGAATAGACGAACGCTATCCGAGAGGTTGCGCGTAAGGTGGTCTACAAGTTTGGCTTTCATTTTGAGCAATGAAGCCTTTTGAGGTTCAAGGAGAGTATCCCAGAATGCTTCTAATTGCTCGGTTTTGAACCCACCTTCAGCCTCAAAAGCAGTGGAGAAAAGAAGTTGGACTGCTACCTTGCGAACTTGGTGACGACTTGGCATGGATATCAAAATTTAAGGATTAACGAGGGAAACGAGAGGAAAACAGACGAACCATGGATGCAGCCGTGCGAGCCGATTCGCGTCCTCGGTTAAGTTCGGGAGCGATGCAACGGTCGTAAGCTTGAGATTCGTCATCGAGAAGGAGAACTTCGTGAATCACAGGCACTCCGCTTTGAACGGCGTTTTCAAGCAGAGATGTGGTGACAGCCGTCCCTATCAATGAGGCATGATCTGTACTGCCACGAATGATTACTCCGAGCGCGATGACAACATCAGGACGACGTTCAGAACGTTCGATGGCGGCACGAACAGTAACGGGAATTTCGAAGGCTCCTGGAACGCGGAGTACCTCGACTGACGCACATGGGAGAACGTGAGTTAACTCATCAGAACAGTGTTCTACGAGGGCATTGGTAAAGCGTTCATTGTAGCAAGAGGCAACAATGACAACTGAAGCAGGGTAAGAACAGGGCTCAGGGCGTTCGGGAATGGCGTCAGACATAGAGATAGAAGCTGATATTAAGAAAATTACAGGAGGTGACCCATCTTGGATTTCTTTGTTTCAAGATAGTGGCGGTTTGACTCGTTAGGCTCCGTCTTCAAGGGGATTTGTTCAACGATGTCGAGACCAAAGCCCTGAAGCCCAACAATCTTCTTAGGATTATTGGTCATGAGTCTGAGGTGTTTAATCCCAAGATTTTGAAGGATCTGAGCACCGATACCGTAATCGCGCAGGTCAGGAGCAAAACCTAATTTGATGTTTGCTTCAACAGTATCGAGACCTTGTTCTTGGAGCTTATAAGCATGGAGTTTGGCGTTGAGGCCAATGCCACGGCCTTCTTGACGAAGGTAAAGAATGACACCGCCTTCTTCAGCGACTCGACGCATAGCAACGTGTAATTGACTTCCGCAGTCGCAACGGCGAGATCCAAAGACATCACCCGTGAGGCATTCACTGTGTACGCGGACAAGAACTGGCTTTTCTGGATCAATGATTCCATGGACAAGAGCTAAGTGGCTAGCTCCATCCAAAGCAGATTCGTAGAGATGGCAGGTGAAATCTCCGAACTCAGTAGGCAACTGAACCGTTTCAGTGCATTTAACCAAACATTCCGTCTTGCGGCGGTGTTCGATAAGCTGAGCTGTCGTACATGCCTTCAGGCCATGAATTTGTTGGAACTTGGCCAAGTGTTGAGCACGAGCCATTGTTCCATCTTCATTCATGATTTCACAACATACGCCAGCAGGCTGAAGACCAGCCATGCGGAGCAGGTCAATAGTCGTTTCGGTGTGTCCAGCGCGACGGAGAACACCGCCCTCAACAGCTCTAAGAGGGAAGATGTGACCAGGTTGGACAAAATCATCATTCGTAGCCTTAGGATCAGCCAGGGTTCGAATTGTTGTTGCACGTTCGTAGGCGCTGATACCAGTGGTGATACCGTGAGCTTGTGATGCATCAACAGAGACCGTGAAGGCAGTAGACATGCTTTCTCGGTTTACAGATGTCATGAGAGGGAGATTGAGAGCATCAGCACGTTCTCCAGATAATGGAGCGCAGACTAAACCACGAGCATGAGTCACCATGAAATTGATTATTTCAGGAGTGACTAGTTCGGCTGAGCAAATTAAATCCCCTTCATTTTCACGACCAGGGTCATCAGTAACAATGACCATGTGGCCTTGGCGGATTTCTTCTACAATTTCTACAATTGGACTGAAAATGAGATTTTCTGAACTCATAGAAATGACTGAAACGAAAGTCGTTTAATGATTACTTGTTTTTCTTAGCCCAGGAATCCTTGAGGGCTACGGTTCTATTGAAAACAGGACGAGTACCAGGAACATGGTCTCGACGGTCAGCAACAAAGTAGCCAATACGTTCAAACTGACAGTGGAATTCAGGTTCAACTGTAGCAAGAGATGGCTCTAGTTTTGCATGTTCAATGACGCTCAGAGAGTCAGGGTTCAAAACAGAAAGGAAACCAGCTTCTTCTCCATCAGGATTTTCTACAGAGAAGAGTCGATCGTAGATTCTGATTTCACCATCAACAGCGTCTTGGACACTGACCCAGTGGATGGCAGCCCTGCATTGGATGCCTTCTGGAGGATTGGCTCCTATTGTATTTGGGATGTGTTCGCAAATAACTTCAATGACTTCCCCTTGTTCATTACGAACAACGTCGGTGCAGGTGATGCAGTACCCACCGCGAAGACGAACGGTACGGCCTGGAGCAAGACGGAAATACTTCTTAGGAGGATCTTCCATGAAGTCATCCCTTTCAATCCAAACTTGTTTGGTCAGAGGAACCTTGCGGGTACCATCTTCGGGACGTTCTGGGTTGTTTTGGACTTCAACGTCAATGCGGTAGTCATCGGGCAACGTGCTGATCGTGACCTTGAGAGGGTGCAGGACAGCCATGCGACGAGGAGCATTAGCATTCAGGTCTTCACGAACGCTGTATTCAAGGAGAGATACATCCGTGAACCCATTGAATTTGGTGATACCGATGGTACGACAGAAGTTGCGGATCGCTTCAGGAGTGTAGCCTCTACGTCTCATGCCTGAAACTGTGGGCATGCGAGGGTCATCCCAACTCTGAACATGTTTTTCCTGAACCAGTTGTAAGAGTTTGCGCTTACTCATTACCGTGTAGGTCAAGTTGAGACGAGCAAACTCAGTTTGGTGAGGTCGGGAAGGAACTGGGCAGTTATCAATTACCCAGTCGTAAAGTGGACGATGGTTTTCGAATTCGAGCGTGCACAAGGAATGGGTAATGTGTTCAAAGGCGTCTTCCAATGGATGAGCGAAGTCATACATTGGATAGATACACCATTTATTGCCCGTGTTATGGTGCTCAGCAAACATGATGCGATATAGGACAGGGTCTCGCATGTTCATGTTTGACGAATTCATGTCGATTTTTGCACGGAGAACAGCTTCACCTTCAGGAATCTCGCCATTTTTCATGGCTTCAAAGCGAGCCAAATTCTCCTCGACGGAGCGGTTACGGAAGGGTGATTCCTGGCCTGGTTTATGGACATTCCCTCTTTGGAGACGGATGTCTTCGACGCGCTGTTCGTCGACGTATGCTAGACCTTTCTCGATTAAAGAAAGGGCGCAAGTGTAAAAGAAGTCGAAAATGTTGCTAGCAAAGTAGAGATGGTCGCCCCAATCAAAACCAAGCCAATGGATGTCTTCTTTGATACTATCAACGTACTCTTGGTCTTCCTTACTAGGATTAGTATCGTCAAATCTCAAGTGGCAACGACCGCCTTGTTGGGCATATTCCAAACCAAGGCCAAAGTTGAGGCAGATGGATTTGGCGTGTCCAATATGGAGGTATCCGTTAGGTTCCGGGGGGAAACGAGTAATGGGGGCTTCGCATTTGCCTTCGGCCATATCGGCAGCGATCATTTCTCGTATAAAGTCCCGTCGTTCTGTGAGCGGTGAAGACATGCCCGTGATGCTACATTCTCTAGACCTTTTTGCAAGCGTGATCCATTGGCTCATCAATGATATCGGTGTGTCAGAGAATGATTTAGTCTAGAAAGATGTGCAATATCAGGCTTGCAACAGAACATGAGTGATGCCAGATTACCGACGATGGACACCAAACACCCAACCTCTTCATCAGGTTCGCCGGACTCCGAATCTGGTGGTACAGTCCGTTCAGATCAGAGAACTCAAAATACACATTTTGTATTTTTACTCCTAGGAATTGTTATCTTTGCTGCGGCATTGGCGGCTTTCCAGATGGGGTTATTGCCCCAGGGGAATGTTCGTGTGGTGTTAGGAGTGATTTGTGGGATTGTATCAATGGTCTTAATTATATTAGGTGGAGGTTGGAGATCGAGAGCGGTCCAAACTGTTGGCTTGGTGGCTTGTCTTGTTCTGGTTTGTGCCCCTATTTTTCGCCAAGACAGTTTGTTGTCAGAATCTTCTCAGGATTTGGGAAGCACTCCAGAAGTGAATAATGAAGAGGAAAAGGTGGCTATCTCTCACACAAGGGTTGGTGAATATAATGATCAGGATTTAAATCCACTGTTTGCTGCGTTGGCGAAATGGGATGGCGAGTCAGGATTGTTAGGGTTGTGGGTTCATGGACGAGGGGGCGCTGATGCTTCGATTGTGAGTCAGTACTTGGGAAGATTGGCTCAAACTAATCAGACTCCCAAAGTATATGGAGGATCGACTTCTGAACGAGGGTGCTTGATTTTGGTTCAGGGAAGTCCTCTTGCATATAATGAGCTAGTCCAAGTCGTGAGACGCATTGGAGACGTGGAGTTTGAAAACGCCGATAATCATTTTGTAGATGTGACTCTCAATTCCGAGTTGTTCGCTCCAGTGAGCAATGCACCAGGAATGATCGATCCTCAAAATGAGTTATTTGTTGAGAATAACATGCGAGAATTGGCAAATCCTGATGTGCGTCGTGTATTATCTGCAGCCAGAAGACTCTCTAGTCCGAACCTGCTTATCTCCGACGAACAACGAGGTAAGATTGTGGAGTTGCTGATGGATAGGTTAAAGGAGCCTTGGGGAAATAACCCAGAGTATCCTGCTGTATTGGCCGAGGCACTCGTTCAGATGAAGCCTTCTCAAAGCGGAGATGCCCGTCAAATGCTAGTTTATATTGCAAAATGGTTGAGCAATTCTCCGCAATATATTCCTCAGACATTGATCGATTATCTTCTCAAGCAAGTAGATACAGCTTCGGCTAGTGTTGTGATTGAACTGTGGAAAACAAATCCATCCCAGTGGGAATCTCAGTGTATGAAACTGGGCTCTCTAGTGGAAAAAGACATTATCCAACAAATTTTGGAAGGGAAGTGCTCTGGGACAAAATTGGAGTCCTCAATGAGGATATTGGGGAAATGTGGCACGATCAACTCACTTCCTATATTGAGAGAGTTAGGCCAGCTACCAGAACAACGTATGGCCTTGTTGGCTCAGTTAGCTATTGATGAGATTACAGCTCGGCAAGATGAGAAGGCTGAGAATTGACGAGAACGTTTAATCTCATCTCCATTTCTTTTTGATTGCGGAACACCACTCGTATACTAGAATAAAAAGACCATGACAGACCAAGCAAACAATTCGGCCGCAGTACCTGCTTCGGCCAAAAAGTATATGCGCTACCTCCTCATCATGGCTGGTTTGGGCGGTTTGCTGTATGGGGTTGACGTAGGCGTTATTGCTGCCGCTCTCCCTTACATTGAACAGACCTCGGATTTCAATCCTAGCCAGCTGTCTCAAGTTGTAGCCGCTGTGTTATTCGGTAGCGTTCTTTCTTCTCTTTTTGCCGGTTATTTGGCAGACAAGATGGGACGTCGAGCTCTGATTTCATTGGCAGCTCTTCTCTTTACGTTAAGTATTCCTGTCATCTGTTTCTC
>CAYNVM010000002.1:35762-70972 GCA_964400645.1 uncultured Akkermansia sp.
GCCAGTGCAGGTATCGTTGGGGTAGTTGTTCCTCTCTACCTTGCTGAATGTTTGCGTGCTGATGCCCGTGGTAAGGGAACTGGTATGTTCCAATTCTTGCTTACGGTCGGGTTGGTCTTTGCTGCATTTGTTGGTCTTATTGCTGCCAAATGGGTTGGTGGTAAGGAATTGACTGCAACACCAGAAGAATTGCACAGTGCTAAGGTATTGGCATGGCAGGTTATTTTCTGGGTATGCGCTGTCCCTGGTTTGATCTTGTTCTTAGGATCCTTCCGTTTGAGCGAATCTCCTCGCTACTTGTTCCGTAGTGGACGCAAGGAAGAAGCTCTTTCCGTCTTGCAACGCAGTTATGGTGAAACTGTTGCTGAAGAAGTCTTTGCCGAAATGGTGAAGGCTGAAGAGGATGAAAAGAAGCATGCTGAAGAACTTAAGAAGCAGAGCTCTTCTGGAGAATCTCTTCTCCAACGCAAGTATGTCTACCCATTTGTTCTTGCCGTTCTTGTTTTGGCATTTACGCAGGCAACGGGTATTAACTCCGTTCTGAACTATTCTGTGAAGGTGTTCAACCAAGCAGGTTTGGAAGGGGATACCGCTAACGATGCAGACTTGATCATTAAGATTGTTAACTGCGTTATGACTGTTGTGGCCATGATGTTGGTTGACCGTAAGGGACGTAAGTTCCTTCTCAAGATCGGTACTGTTGGTATCGTTGTTGGCTTGTTGGGTACTGGGTATCTCTTCAGCGGCATCGAAAATGCTCGTGAAGATGTTACCGCCCAAGTTAAGACCATGGTTAATGGTCAACCTAGCTTTGAATTGGCTCGCAATCAGGAAGTGGTTAAGCCTCTCTTGACTGGTGACCTTGCTGGTAAGGACATCAATAATATGCAGTTGATTGTGACCTATGATCAGCCAGAAGCTAATCCTAAGTGGTATCAGTTCCTTATGGGAGCTACCACTCAATTGTCTGTCGTAGAACTTTCTCAGCTCTCAGCTCAGGACAAGACGGACAATGTTGTTGTGATCAAGGGTGTTGTTGACCCAACTGTCTCATCGAAGGTAGATGCCAATGGTAACCCTGTTTTTGATACGCTTAAACCCGTCGAAGTCCTAAAGGCTGAAATTGGAGAAAAGCCATCATCTAGCATGGGATGGGGTGTTACAGCCTTCTTCATTATCTTCATTGCATTCTATGCCACAGGCCCAGGCGTATGTGTTTGGTTGGCTCTATCAGAATTGATGCCAGCTCGTATCCGCTCCAACGGTATGGCTATTGCTCTATTGATCAACCAGTTGGTATCCACGGTTATTGCTGGTTCCTTCCTGCCATGGGTAGGTAGCAGTGGATATTCTGGAGTCTTCTACACATTAGGCGGTATTACTGTTTTGTACTTCATTACGGTGACCTTCTTCCTCCCTGAGACGAAGGGTCGTTCCCTTGAGGAAATCGAAGCTTACTTCACGAATGGTAAGATGCCAGATCCCAAGGAAGCTGGTGAAGCTATAGAAGCTCAGGAATGAATCTAATACACTGATTCCAATCTCTAAGCGTCCTTCCCTTGTTGGGGAAGGGCGCGTTTTTTATATATTCGCCAGTTGCGAATCTTTCTTTGAAAGACAAAATGGGAAGCTTTTTGGGTAAACTCGAGACCGTTTTTATTCTTGGAAAGCAGCTTCTATTCCTCCATTGTTCCCGTGTCGTTTTATGAAGAGCCTTTTGAATCGTCACATGAGCCTATCGTTAGCGCTTCGCTATCTGAATCCTCTCAGAACGTATTTTTCGCTAATTTCGATCATTTGTTTGATGGGGGTAGCTCTAGGTGTGATGGTCTTGATTATTGTTTTATCTGTGATGGGGGGACTTCAGAAACAGATACAAGAGAAGATCCTGGCATTTTCTCCACACTTACAGATCAATAGGGTTGATGAGGAAGGGTATCGCCGGCCCATTTATGACTGGCGAGAGTTATCTGAGCAGATGAAGAAAGCCACAGGGGTGCAGTCTGCTTATGCATTGGTAGAAGATTTTGCACTCGTAGACGTTAATGGAGCCCAGAAACCTTGCTCATTTAGAGCTATCGATACGGAGGATCGGCACCAGCTGTCAGAGTTGGGCTCCCTCTTGGCCTCAGGCTCGGTTGATATGGGTGTAGGAGAAAAGGCAGTCATATCCACGGATATTGCCAAAGCCATGGGGATAGGAATTGGTGGCACATTGAGGATTTATACGACGCGTAATTTTAACGATATCGCCAGTGCGTATGCTCAGCTAGATAAGGCGCCTCTGTTTCAGAGAGCTCAGCAAGAGGTTGGAGATTTGAGGGACCTTGCAACCAAGAATCACCCTGCAAAGGAAAATGGCGAATTCTGGTCAGGGAAGGACATTGATGCTACTTGCCAAGCCATGGGAGCACTCATGCAAAAGGGCGGTAGTCAGTCCGAGTATGAGCTTGTTGTTGCTTTAGAGGAGAATATTCCAGATAGCGTTTGGAATGAGGATAACTCTAAAGATATGGTCTTACCTGTTGGTACAGGGACAAAGATGCTTCAGCAGTTGGAAGCGTTGGAGAAGATAGATAAGACAAAGGAGGATCTCGAAGCTCTGAAATCCATTAAGGAAATGGTTCTGCCAAAAGATCTAGAGGTTGTCGGGATTTATCAAGTCTCTAAGCATGTCTCTAGCCCTGATATCTTTTTGCCATTAGAGGTGGGCCAAGAGCTCCTTGGGTATGACGATGATTTGGTTCAGGCTGTAGCTTTGCGCGTGAATGACCCGTATGATATGGACGGAGTTATTGCGAACACGATGTCGTTGCTCCCTGTTTCTGATGCGGAAGGTGGGTATCAGATTGAAACGTGGAGCGATCGTTTCAGTAACTGGTTCACTTTAATGCAACAGGAACGTATGATGATGGGCTTTGTCTTATCGTTCATTGCGTTGATAGCAGCCTTTTGCATCATGGCTGTTATGTTTACAGTTTCGATCCAACGGAAAAAAGAGTTGGCGTTGCTTAAAGCATTGGGAGCTACCCCATTCCAAGTGGTTCGTGTCTTCTTATGGCAGGGCGTTCTAATTGGTATTATTGGCTCAGTTTTGGGGGTCGCTTTAGCCCTTTTGGTATTACATTACAGGATGTACATCCACGCCTTTTTGAGAAGCATTGGGCATGACCCATTCCCTATGGATTTCCATGGGGTGGAAATCCCTGCTGAGATTAATCCTTATGACCTCATTGAACAGTCTGTGAAGGCTTTTGTTATGGTGGTTGTTGCTTCGGTGATTCCTGCCTTGTTTACAGCCTATCAGGATCCAGCAAAGGCACTTCGTAGCATGTAATTCCCCTCCTAGAGATATGGAAATATACTACACGCGGAATAACCAAAAAGTAGGACCTGTCCCCGTTGTTGAGATTATCTCAATGTTAGAACGAGGAGACTTGGAAGAGGATACTCCTGCATGGCATGTTGGCTGTTCTGAATGGTTGACTTTGCGACAGTTGCCAGCACTGACTACATATTTTGAGTCGAGGAAACAGACTGAATCTGACGATCTTGTTCTCCAAGAGAAGGACGAGGAAGTAGGTACCAAAGAGGTCTCAGAGGAGACCTTAAAGAGTGAGGATGTTATTTATTTGGCCTCTCCAATAGCTCGTTTGATTTCAAAGAGTGTTGATTTATCTCTCTACGCGCTCGGCTACATATGGTTGGCGACTCGATGTCTTGATCAATTCGAGCCTTGGATTTTGATGGCACCAGTTCTTTGGCTACCATTCATTTTCCCTGAAGCATTGTGCATTACATGGTTGAGAACGACACCAGGAAAATGGCTGATGGGGTTAAGAGTTGCTAAGCAAGATGGAACACCTCTTTCCTTCTTACGAGTTTTGCAACGATCTTTTTACGTTATTTTCTTCGGGATGGGTATTGTGACGACAATATTTTCTCCCTTAATGCTAGCTTTATCCGCATGGTATACGTCAAAGTTTGGTAGATTCTCACCTTGGGATGTACGCTTGGGAACTATTGTGGAAGAAGTAAAACCTCTCCGCATAACGCGTATTATTCTAAGTCTGATTGTCATTGCGATAGCTATGAATGAGACTGCGAAACTGCTTGAACCGTGGTTAGAACCCATGAGGATGTATCTGGAACAGATGTGATTTTTTTTAGTCTGGGCTTAATTGTTGAGAAGGCCTCCTGAGAGGAAATATGCTTTGCCATCGCCTTATAAATACGGCACAATATGGTTGACATGGCAGAGATTCATCCTAGTGCAATCGTTCATCCTAAAGCAGAGTTAGCAGAGGATGTTCAAGTTGGCCCGTTTTGCGTTATTGGTGCAGGTGTTCAACTTGGTAAAGGGTGCATTCTACATAATCATGTGACACTTGATGGGCCTTCTACTTTTGGGGAGTATAATGAATTCTTCCCTTATTGTTTCTTGGGTGGCAAGAGCCAAGATTTGAAGTACAAAGGGGAACCTACGTATCTTGAAGTTGGCCATCACAATGTTTTCCGGGAATACAGTACCGTTAATCGGGCCACGTCCCCTGGCGACAAGACAATTGTAGGTAATTATAACCACATGCTTGTTTCCTCCCATATGGGGCATGACTGTAAGATGGGTGATAACGTGATTATGTCTGGTTATGCAGGAGTTGCAGGCCATGTCGAAATTGGTGATTATGCCATCGTTTCTGGGGCTGCTATTGTGCATCAGTTTGTGAGAATTGGGGAACATTCGCTTGTGGGCGGAGGTGCTCGTGTCTCCCAAGATGTCCCCCCATACATGATTACTGAAGGTCACCCCGCTATAGTGAGAGCTATCAATACAATAGGTTTGCAACGGCGAGGTTTTGCGGAGGAAGATATCCGCGCTTTGAAGCTTTGTTATAGGAAGCTATTCCTCCACAAGGACACTATTATCTCAGAAGCAATAGAGACGTTACTAGCTGATGAGCAATATGGGAAGAACCCTTGTTTGTTGAAGTTGATTGATTTCTTGCAGACTTCTAAGCGAGGTTTTGGACACTAAAAGATGGTATGAAAAAGGGCGTCGTTTTTGACTTAGATGGCACCCTCGTTGATTCTTTACCCGGAATTGCGCGAGGCTTAAATTTGGGCATTCAGGCGTTAGGATTCGCACCGTTGCCAGAGGAGGCTGTCAGAAAGATGGTCGGACGAGGTGCTCGGGAATTATGCCGATCCGCCCTTCAGGCTATACAAGGAGGAATCGCCTCAGAAGAAGATCCTCTGATAGATAAGATCTTAGAGGGCTTCATGCGCTTCTATCCCGATACCTGGCAGAATGGGACGATTCCTTATCCAGGGATTCGCGAGATGTTATCTGATTTGAAAGACAAAGGGGTTAAGTTAGGGGTTTTATCTAACAAACCCCATCTTGTTACAGTTCCTTTGGTGGCGTCAGTATTTCCAGAAATTGGGTTCAATACGGTCATGGGGTTTTCTCCTGAGTTTCCTCGTAAACCAGATCCGACGTCCTTACTCCACATTATTGATGGTTGGGGGCTAACTCCAGATGATGTCTGTATGGTTGGAGACTCTGCTCACGATGGTAACACAGGCAAGAATGCCGGGACACATTTGCTCCTAGTTGGATGGGGGTATAGTGAACGCAAACAGTTAGAAGATTTTGGTGTGCCGATTTGTGAAACAGCAGAATCACTGACGGAGCAGATTGAGAAAATTTGAAGAGGGAAGGAGAATTGGTATGTATGGTTTTTACAGAATAGCTTCTGCGGTGCCAACTTTGCGATTGGCGGATATTGATTACAATATAGAACAGATCGTTGGACTGTATCATCAGGCTGAACAATCTGGTTGTGCAGCAGTGGTATTCCCAGAACTATGCATAACTGGCTATTCCTGTGGAGATCTCTTCTTCCAACCGACATTAACTCAACGTTCCAACAGAGCTGCCCTTCAATTGGCAGAAGAAACCAAGTCTTCTTCCTGCGTGTTGATTTTTGGGATGCCTTTGCGGATAGCCGATGCATTGTACAATGTAGCGGTTGTTGCTCAGTCGGGAAAAATCCGAGGAATCGTCCCCAAGATGGTTCTTCCCAATAATCGAGAATTCTATGAGAAGCGTCAGTTCCGTTCAGGGAAGGAACTGACGACGACATCTGTTCGACTGGGGAACGAGGAGATCCCTATTTTTACCAAAGGAGTTTTTGAGTCTCCCGATGGTTTTAGTTTTGGGATAGAGCTGTGCGAAGACTTGTGGAGTGTCATTCCTCCTAGTTCTCAACTTGCTCTTGCTGGGGCAAAGGTTCTTTTCAACCTATCCGCCAGTACAGAATTAACGGGGAAAGCGAGTTACCGGCGTGATTTGGTAAGACAACAGAGTGGACGTTGCTACGCCGCATATGCTTTTAGCTCAGCCGGAGTGTTAGAGTCGACGACTGATGTTGTTTTCGGTGGGCATGCACTTATTGCAGATAATGGTCGTTTAGCTGCGGAGAATGAGAGATTCCTGCGCTCGAATAGTCTCATTATGGCAGATGTTGATTTGGAACGTTTGGGTGCGGCACGACTTTCAGAGAGCTCGTTTAACGATGCTTCTTTGTATTCAGGAACAGTCGCACAACGTTGCCAACTCGACCCAATTCCAAGTTCTCCAGATTTGGAGTATGCTTTTAATCCTGCCTATCCTTTTGTCCCCAATGAGGATAGTGCGAAGGAACGTTGCCAAGAAATCCTTGCTATTCAAGTTGCAGGTCTGGCTAAACGGGTGGAACACACAAATTCTAAGACACTCGTTATAGGCATATCTGGAGGGTTGGATTCTACTTTGGCTCTTCTCGTTGCATCAGAGTGTTGCCAGTTGTTGAATCGTCCTGCAACAGATATCCTTGCTGTGACCATGCCTGGATTTGGTACTACAGGGCGCACTTACAATAATGCAGTTTCTCTCTGTAAGCTTTTAGGCGTTAGTCTGAAGGAGGTTGATATCAAAGAAGCATGTCTGACTCACTTCAAAGATATTGGACACGATCCTGCGGATTTGACGACGACCTATGAAAATGTTCAAGCTCGAGAGAGAACACAAATCCTGATGGATCTTGCCAATAAACTGGGAGGAATGGTTGTCGGAACTGGGGATTTGTCTGAAATCGCTTTAGGGTGGTCGACATACAATGGAGATCATATGTCGATGTATGCCGTAAACTGCTCGATTCCCAAGACCCTGATTCGTCGACTTATTCGAAGTGTCGCAGAGAAACTTGGTGGGAAGATTGCTGAAATCTTAGAAGACATCAATGCAACTCCAGTAAGCCCAGAGTTATTGCCAGCATCGGAAGATGGGAATATCGACCAGAAGACCGAGGATATTCTAGGTGCATATGACATGCATGATTTCTTCCTCTACCACTTCATCAAGTGTTCAGCATCTCCTGCGAAACTACTCTATTTGGCCGAACATGCTTTTGCAGGTCAGTTTAGCAGGGAAGAACTGCTAAAGTGCTTAAAGACTTTCTTGCGTCGATTCTTCACTCAGCAGTTTAAGAGGAGCTGTATCCCAGATGGGCCTAAAGTGGGATCTATTTCCCTTTCTCCTCGAGGAGACTGGCGAATGCCCTCTGACTCTGTTGCTAAAATCTGGTTAGACGAGCTAGAAAACCTCTGAAATTAGAGAGCTTGCAATCCTTTACCGAATCAATCCTCTTTTTGGATTTTGTAGACGAAGTCGTTCTGTAGGGAAAGGTTGTTATTATAGTACTTAACGTAGTTCCTATATTCAGGATCGTTGGCAAGACGATCTGCTGTTCTCTTTGCTTCAGCCGCACGGTTTTGAGCCTGAGTGGCAAGGATTTGAGCTCGGTTGCATTCTCGTTCTAGATCACGGAGTTCCTTCCATGGCTTAAGACAAAGTAAGGACATCACTCCGAACAAGATGATGAAGAGAACGATGTAGAAGAGTGGCAGAGCTTCGCGCACAACCTTCAGACGGGCTTGCTGACGATAAGCAAGCTCGCTACTTGAGTAATGAGTGCGAAAAGGTAACCAAGACATACGATCGTATAACAGACTTTATCTGATTATATAACGAGAAAGAGTCAAGAATAAAGAATGATCCTTATGACAAAAGGACGCATTCAATACGCTTGGGATTTCATTAGCGCGGTAAAGATAGTTCAGCAAGACTTTTCAAATCATATGTTCAACTTACCCTGATCATGATGGGAATTGTGCTAGATTTTAGCGGTGATACGGCGTTCCAGCAATAATCGTGTTGACTCTGTAAAGCTGTTCAAGAAGCACAACGAGAGCTAATTCATGTTGGAGAGTGAATTTACTCAATGCCATCAGTTGGTCACATTTTTGTCTGAGCTCTTCTGTGTGACCGTCGGAGGCTCCGATAAGAAAGGCTACTTTTTTGACGGAATGGAGTTGCCATTGCTGGATTTGACGTGTGAATTGTTGCGTCGTCCAGAGTTCTCCTCGTTCATCAAGTGCGATACGCAGAGCTCCTTCACTAGCTTGCAGGAGTCTTTCAGAAACAGCTTGAGAGGAACCATCTTTGACAATCTTCAATTCCACTTTTCCAAAAGGGCGGAGCCTTTCTAAGTAGAGATCAATACCCAACTTGGCGTAATTGAGGGCTGCTTTGCCTGCAGTGATGACTTGAATGTGCATAGGAAGATTAGGCTAATTGTTGAGGAGGAAATCGAGCAGTGTGGTTGCCCACTGTTCTGAAATTCCTTTTATGGAAGCGATTTCTTTTGCGCGGGCTTTTTTTAGACGAGCGACAGAACCGAAGTGATGGAGCAATAGCATCTTTTTCCGAGGAGTCATGCCTGGTGCATCATCAAGGAGGCTTTCTTTCATACGTTTCCGTAAAAGAAGTTCATTGTAGCGGTTGGCAAAGCGGTGGGATTCGTCACGAATCCTCTGCATGAGTTTAAGAGCACCGTGATCGTGGGGTATTAGCAAGGGCTCACTGACACCAGGGAAGAATATTTCTTCTCTTTGTTTAGCCAGACCAACAATAGGCATTTCTTGAAGACCTATTTTAGAGAGTTCATCAAACGCTACAGAGAGTTGCCCTTTCCCACCGTCAACGACAACAAGATCGGGGACTTTGATAGGGGCTTTGCCTTCAGCGCTGAGCTGTCGTAGCCACTGGTAGAGAGAAGTACCTTCTGGGCAATGATGGATCGCTTGGCTCTCAGAAAGAATCCTTGTGTAGCGGCGACGGATAACTTCAGCCATCGAAGCAAAATCGTTTTGGCCTTCGACACCTTTAATACGATAGTGGCGATAGGCTGCGTTATCAGGCTTTCCATGTGAGAACCTAACCATGGAAGCAACGATATGGTTTGATGAGACATTCGATATGTCAAAGCACTCCATAATTTCTGGCGGATGGGGTAGACCTAAAATCTCACCTAATTCAACCATGTCTTCTTGGGGACGTACTGTGCCAGGCAAGTCAGGAGAACCTTTTCTGAAACGTCGGGCTGGCTCTAAGATTTTAATAAGGTTGTCTCGAATATCCCGTAGAGAGGCGGCTTTCTCAAAATCAAGACGATCAGAAGCCTCCATCATTTCTCGTTCCAAATCATCGATGACTGCTTGCCTCCCAACTCCAGAGAGCAATGAACAAGCCGCTTCAAATCGTTCAGAGTACTCCTCTTTGCTTACTTTTCCTATGCATGGAGCCATGCAGTTGCAAATGACGTCTGCATGGCAATGATTGTAGTTTTCAGCCTTCGGACATCTCGTCTTACAACTTCGTAGCCCGAACTTCCTATTAATCCACTCGAGTGTGGCAGTGAGAGCAGAAGAGTGGGCAAATGGGCCAAAGTAGCGAGCCCCATCATCCTTCCGCAAGCGAGTAAGCTGAAATCGAGGGAACTCTTCACCAATAGGGACACGCAGAAGAGGATAGCGTTTGTCATCCTTCATCTGAATGTTGTATCGAGGCCGGTAATCTTTGATCAGTTTACTTTCTAGCAAAAGGGCTTCTTGCTCATTGCGCGTTTCGTAGTAATCGAACGTAGCGATAGCATGAATGAGAGCCCTTGTTTTGTGATTAGACAATGTCGCTTGAGAAGGAGTAAAGTAGTTGGCTAGCCTTCGTTTCAAATTACGGGCCTTACCGACGTAAATAATTCCACCCCAAGTGTCCTTCATGACATAGACGCCTGGGCAACTTGGGGTTTGTTTCCAACGCTCTTTTAGAGAAAGTCCCGACATTGTTTCTCGAGAGATTTTGCACTATTAAGCTATAAATGTGAACACTGAGACGTATCTAAATTCGTACTGCCAATAAATTGAGGCGCGTTTCTTGCCTATATGAATGAAATCAGTATAATCAAAGGACAAGCCATGTTTTATCAATTGATCGCACAAACAGGCACTCCTGTGACCTCGCAAGTTGGGACATCTTTCTCAGATTTTGTTGCTGGCGACAGGAGCTATAGCATTGTTGAGCTGTTCCAGATGGGGGGCTTTATTATGTGGCTTCTGCTTCTGTTCTCCATTTTGGCTGTTGTCGTTTTTATCGTGTGCCTTTTGACGACAAGTGGGCGCTACGTTTTGCCTATTGGTCTTGTTGATCGGGTAGAAACATGTATTCGCCGTCGTGATTACAATGGGCTTAATTTGATTTGCGAAGGGAATGATTCTTGTTTTGGCAAGGTCATGTTGGCCACTTCAGAATTCCTTCAGAAGAATCAGCAGGCGAATATTGAGGAAATACGCGAAGTTGCAGCTGCAGAAGCAGGGCGTCAGGCAAGTATGCTGACACGCCAGATTTCATGGCTTAGCGATATTGGAGCTCTAGCTCCCATGCTTGGTCTGCTAGGAACAGTAGTTGGTATGATGCGAACATTCTTCGAAATTTCTAATGGGAACTTTGAGGGTGTTAAACAGATGCAAATGGCTGGAGGTGTGGCTGAAGCTCTCATCACGACTGCTGGTGGATTGATGTTAGGGATTCCTGTATTATTGTGCTATGCCTACTTCCGTAGTCGTATCAGTAAGAGAATTAGTGATTTGGAAGCAGCAATAACTCATTCTCTTGTTGCAGTGTCTGTCTTACTTGATCGTGAGAAAACGTTGCCTGACAACGGGATTGGAATGTCAGAAGAACGCCTTCCAGTCCTAGACATGGATAGAAGCTCTCACCGTGAGATCCGAGGCCTTTAACTTGGGAATAAGTTATTCAAACATAGAGAATCGATGAAAATACGATATTCTATGCCACCTGCAATAGGGTTCCAACTAGCCCCTATGCTTGATATTGTTTTCCTTCTGTTAATCTTTTTCGTTGTGACTCAAACGATAGCCCTAACGGAACAAGACTTGAAAGTGAAGGTCCCTACGGCAGAAGCTACAGAGGAATCTCAGAAATCTAGAGCCATTAACGAAATCATTCTTAATGTGCGCAAGGATGGAGCCGTCACAATCAACCGAGAAAACTATAGTATCGATCAGCTCTACCCCAAACTTGTTTCGATCGCAAGTTTGTCAAGTAACCAACCTGTTCGTATCCGAGGTGACGCAGAAGCCCCTTACCAATACGTTGTCGATGTCCTTGATACCTGTTTGAAGGCGGGTATATGGAATATTTCATTCTCGACGAGGAAACCTGGATCTTATACAGGCCCTGAACAAGCAGAGACGCCTAAATTATGAAATGTCACTCATCTGTTAAGTTACTCTTTCTCGTAGGGGCTCTGTCTAGTGGGCAGAGCCTATTGGCTCAGAGTAACATTCCCATTGCTGCTGATCCTGAGGACGACAATGCTCCATTACAGACAGATGTTCGTAAGACGGCTTTTCAGATAGCAGATACTCTCTACAGTGAAGCTGTTTCTGCGGGTAATAGACATGTTCCCGTTGAGGAATACCGACAAGGCATGGATTTGGCTGCACAGAAGTACAATGATTTTGTGCGCTTATATCCCAATGACAAAAGAGTGCCTTTAGCATTGTATAGAATGGCATCATGTTGGTTAGAAAGTGGGCGCAGAGATCTTGCTCTGCAGACCTTCAACACGATTGTCCAACAGTATAAAGGGGATGAAGCAGCCGCAGCTGCATACCAATTAGCAAACTATAACTACAAGAATTCTAATTGGTTGAATGCTGAACGTTTTTATTTGGCAACGATCAATAATACGGGGCGAGCTTCACTCCAAGCTGATTCTAAGTATCGATTGGGACGAGTTTATCAGCAACTGAATCGTCGTGACGAGGCTAGAAAGCAATTTTCAGAAGTATTAGAGCTGAAAGGTGTTTCCGTGGCTATTCGGAGAGCTGCTGTAGCCGAGCTCGGTAGCATGTACTCGTCAGCAGGGAAAAATGCGGAAGCTTATAAGATATACAGGTCATTTATAGACGACCGAGACATTTCTCTGAGAGATAAAGGAGACATCATCATCAGGGCTGCTGACATGGCTGACAGAATTGACAGACATGATGAAGCTCGCATGCTCTATGAGCAGATCATCAAATCTCCAGAGTTGAGCAAAAAATCAGATTTTGCTCAGTTGGGGCTTCTTAAGAGCCTATTTAGGAGAGGGGACTATCAAGCTGTCGTCAAGACTCAGGAACTAGGTACTCATCCATTTGAAAATGGAGAGATTGAGGCTCAGAGGAAGATGATTGTAGGACAGTCTTATTTCAACTTGAAGGATTATGCTCGAGCAGAGGCTCTCTTCCAACAAGCTGAGCGAGCATGTCCTAATTCAGAGTTGGCCATGGAGGCTGCTTATCGTCGCATCCAGTCGTTGTCTCAGTTAGGAGAGAGTGATTCAGTACCTGTGGTTGCTGATAATTTTATCCGCAATTATGCAAAGGCGTTTCCTACTAGTGTTTGGCCAGAGATGGTGAGATTGGCCGCCGCTGAGTCCCAATTTGAGAAGAATCCTTCTGTGGCGGCTCAGTTCTATTCGTCGATCAATCTGGATCTTTTGCCCGCAGAGATGAAGAAGGACATCCTCTTCAAATGTGCTTGGGCTCTTGGTGTCGCAGGTAACAGAAATGGGGCTCTCGAAATCATGGGGCAGTTCATTACTGGATATCCCAAGGATTCTAGGATGCCTACAGCCATTACGTTCCGAGGTGATTTGTTGATGAAAATGGGGCGGGAGACCGATGCTCTGACTGATTTCAGTCAGGTTATCAAGGAGTGGCCTCGTAGTGAAGCTGCGTCAGCCGCTTGGCAAAAGTCGGCACAGATTTACTTCGGAAAGCAGGATCCCAATAACATGATCAGGTGTTATGAAGGTCTCATTAAAAACTTCCCTACAACAATGCCAGCAGCTCTTGCTGAGGCTCGGTTCATGATTGGTAGAGGGTATTTCGAGAAAAAAGAATACGACAAGGCCATTGCCAACTTGATCGAAGCTCAGACGTTGAATCCTGATAAGTATGGAGAGCAAACGGGGATCTTTTTAGTCCTTGCCTATTATCAGTTGCAGAACGCTGAAAAACTTCGAGAAGCATTGGAGGAAATGAGCGTTAAGCATCCGAAGTCTCTCACGACGATACCTGTAGCTATTCCAGCGTGGATGGGGATGCAGGCATATACGGGTAAGGATTTCCGGATTGCTGACAAATATTTGACTATTGCGACTCGAGATCCAGAGCATAAGGGCGCCAAAAAGGTTATATGGAAGAATCTAGCCAAGGCTAGATTGGCCTTGAAGCGTTATGATCGAGCATTAGAAGCAGTAAATATGTACCTCAAAGAAGAGGAACAACCTTCATATAGAAGGGCAGATGCAATGCTCGATAAGACTCTTATTTTGCTAGGACTGAATAAATTCAATGAAGCTCGTCAAACTGTAGAAGAAGCCCTTTCTATGGGAGTTGAGGGGCCATTGAAGGCTTCACTAAACATTGCATTAGGGGATGTCTGTTACGCAGAAAAGAAATACGATGAGGCTGCAAAGTACTATGGTATTACGGCCCAGTTGTTTGTCTCGGACAAAGAATTGAAGCCTGAAGCTTTGTACAAGGCCTCAAAGGCTCTTGAAAAGGCTGGCAGAGTAGCAGAAGCTGGTCAGTACAAAACAATGCTTGAAAGAGAATTCCCTGGTTGGACTCCTAGTGGAATTCAAGACTTGTCGACCTCTCCAGGGAAGTAAACATCGTGTGATTTAGGGGGATATGTCTAGTACAGAGAATAGGAGAAGAAGATGGTATGACTGGGTAGGTTTAGCACCCAGTCGGCTGATTCGTATCCTTCTCATCTTGGGTATATTCCCCTTAATTGGAGCGACCATTCTGTTAATCTACACATGGCGGGCAAGCCAGTTTGATTTGGACGAAATGTCAGCTCTTCCAGAGAGCTGTGTCGCCTATGACGTCAAAGGGAAAGTCATTGGTCCTTTAACAAGTGAATCGCGCATTAACGTCAGTCGTAAGGATTTACCTGATAATCTAGTTAATGCTTTTGTAGCACGAGAAGACGAGGATTTTTTTGAGCACAGTGGGATCGCTTATACTTCGGTCTTGAGATCGATGTTGAGGAATCTTTCGACATGGTCGTATAAGCAGGGAGGTTCAACTATTACGATGCAGCTTGCTCGTACATGTTATGAGCTCAAAGCCAAAACGATGGATCGGAAAATCCTAGAGATGGCATTGGCAAGACGCATTGAAAGTAGGTATTCCAAAGACTTTATTCTGACGTCGTACCTGAACCGTATATTTTTTGGACAAGGATGTTACGGCATTGCTCAGGCTGCTAGGAAGTACTTCGGGAAGAATGTTGCCGATCTCAACTTAGTAGAGTGTGCCACATTGGCGGGCTTGGTCAGAGGGCCTTCTATTTACAATCCTATATCGGATCCAGAGGCTGCAGTGAGAGAACGCAATGCCACCATAGATAGAATGGTTGATTGTGGATACATATCCGAAGAAGAGGGGTTAGAGGCCAAGGAAATACCCCTAACGGTTGCTTCATCTTCTGGCCGGACTTTGACTTCGTATCCAATCATTTGGATCAATAGAGAGTTGGATTTGTTAAGCGAAGAAAGGATAGGAGACACTTCGGGCATCTTTGCTCTGACCTCTGTTGATTTGAATGAACAACGTGAGTTGGAACGTATATGCGAGAAAACCATCGTTGATTTAGAGAACTCTGCAGTTTGGCAGGATATGCCCAAGCGTGTCGATGACTTGGCCAAAGGATGCCTTCAGGTAGCCGCTCTTTGTGTGGACAGTAAATCTGGAAATGTGGTCTCCGTAGTGGGGGGACGATGCCCATTGGATCATGTGGACCGTTGGGTCTCAAAGAAACGCCCTGGTGCAATGTTTTTGCCTCTGGTCAATGTTGCGGCGGATACGAATAATATCAACATTGTCCGAAATAATCCCATATCGACAGGTCGTCACGTGGGATACCGGCGAATGATGGAATTCGCAAAACAAGTTGGGATCAATGAAAAGCTTCCTGCTGCTGATGAGTTGTATCAAGGCTTGTTTTCTATGCCTCTCATCGATATGGCTCGCCTGGCAATGATCGTCCAACAAAATGGCCGGAATGTCAGTTTTGAAGCGATCTTAAGAGTCGCAACATCTCGTGGAGCTTTGTTGTACAGTAGTGCGGAGAGTGAGGAGGTGGAAAAGAGAGAAGTCTTGCCGAGAGAAACGACCCGCATTGTTAGTAATGTTGCTCCGTTCTCGAAGGACATGTTTACGAAGCAGGTGACGATGTCTGTACAATTGCCTGAGGGAGACGGGTATATGGGGGCATGTATAGGTGGCAAGAGAGCTGTATTTGTTTGGTTAGGATTCGATGAGAATGGCAAGGAATTGCAATCAAAGCGTTCCATTTCTTCAGCTATTCAAGGAAAAGCATTGTCTCTTGCTCGGAGTTACTACTCAGCAATGATGGACCGAGAAAAACAAATGGAAGATTTACCCAAGTAGGAAACTTTTACATTTAGTTATTTATGATTACTTATTCACCAGAAATGGCTGTGGCTATTCAAGCCGCAAGAACTGCAGGCGCTTTTTTGAGAGATCACTTTGATGATGACAAGAAAGTCGATGAAGAATCACAGAACGATGTCAAAATCGAACTAGATAAGCGTTCCCAACACCTTATTGAATCTATCCTCCTAGGAGCATTTCCTGATCATGCTGTTCTTGGGGAAGAAGGGACGGCAGGAAACCCTGACTCGGAGTGCGAATGGATCGTTGATCCAATTGATGGCACTGTGAACTATTATTATGGTATCCCGTGGTATTGCGTATCTATTGCATTGCGCAAGCGAGGGGAACTAGTTCTGGGGGTTATCTATGATCCGTCTACCGACGAATGTTGGCATGCCGAAAAAGGAGGCTTGGCTTACAAGAATGCACGTCCTATTTCCTGTAGTTCTCGAGACAAGATGGCTGAGGCCATTGTGTTTGTGGGACATGGCAAAACGGATGGATCAAAAGAGAAGGGAATCGAACGTTTTGCAAAAATTGCATGGCAAGTGCGGAAGGTGCGTAACAATGGCTCTGCCGCTTTGGCTATGGCATACATCGCATGTGGCCGATTTGATTCATATGTGGAGAGCGTAATATCAATTTGGGATATTGCTGCTGGCAAGGTCATTGTTGAGGCTGCTGGAGGCAAGGTTATCTTGGAACCGAAAGCTGAATCCGCTAATCAATTTGCGATCATAGCTTGGAATGGTCGCATCCCGATTATCGAGGCTCTTGGAGAATAATTTCAACGAATCACCTACCGCGATATGATTACGGTTTCTGGTATAGGATATGACATCCATCGTTTTGCACAGGAAGCAAGGCCTCTTGTGTTAGGTGGTGTTGTTATACCTTATGAACATGGCCTTGATGGGCATTCTGATGCAGACGTCCTTTGTCATGCGATAGCTGATGCAATCCTAGGTGCTGCATCTCTTCCTGATATTGGTTTCTGGTTCCCCCCTGGTGACCCTGCATGTAAGAATATCTCTTCTCTGGAAATTGTCGCGAAGGCTGTAGAAGAGGTTCATAATCTTGGGGGAAAGGTTATTCATGTAGACTCATGCTTAATTGCAGAAGCTCCCAAAATAGCACCCCATCTCTCTGCTATGAAGGAACAGTTGTCTGCAGCTTTGTCCATTCCGGCTTCAAGAGTTGGAATTAAGGCAACCACAAATGAAAAGATGGGATGCATAGGCCGTAAAGAAGGAATTGCAGCCTTTGCCACCTCAACAGTTCTGCTTCCTTTGGATCTCGACTAATAGAGGCTCTAATAGAAGGACAGTTTGAATGCCTAGAAGATTTTCCTGATCTTCTAGGCATTTTTATGTACTCGGAGCATGTGCTTATTAAAAGGAGGAAGTCCTAAGTATGCCTGATGGAGAGAAGTGCGTAGCCTAAGACAAAAGGGATTTTTTTTGATGGGGAAATCTGAAAGAAAGGAAGTTGTTTGTTATTGGTGTTTAACACTAAGGATCAATGGAATAAATATTCTTAGGATAGTGCTTGCAGTTGGATGGGAAATAGTATCTTCTTTATCACAAGAGGCATCATTTTTTATGTACGACAAGCAATATTATTTGAGACGTGCGGATAATGCTGTGGAGGGGCCATATGACGTAGTCACTCTTTTGTGTCGTTATCGTGCTGGTAAGTATCCAGGGAATACTTCCATTTATGATGAGCAGATAGATCAATGGATGCCCATTAACAGGGGAATTGTTGAGGTGGAGAAGGAGCTTCGTTTCCCCATGCCTTCGAGCCAAACTTATTCGTCATCCATGTTAAATCTTCCGAGCGTTCATGATGATATTCTTTTTCATCCATGTGATCCTGGGATGTCAGACGTGAATCCCTTGAAGGGAAGGAAAATCCCTTCTGAAAATTTTCTGGATGCATTCTTTTGGTTACTTTGTTCTCTTTCTGTTCTCTTTCTTCTGTCATTGATATTGTTTTCCACAAGTAGATTTTTCCCAGTCTATCTGCTAGTTGCGATGCTAGCTCCCCTTGTAATCAAGATCCTATTTTTTACACGCCTCTATAAAGCATGGGAAGTTTTGCAAAACCTACACGATCCCAAGATACCTACACCAGGTAAGGCAGTAGGTTTTTTATTCATCCCTTTATATAATATATACTGGGTGTTTGTAACTTTCTGTAGGATTGCTCCACTAGGGAACAAGCTATTGAGACGTCCCAAATACATTTCCCGGTGGCCCTTTGTGATATACAGCGTATCTATTTGCTCTTTTTGGCTAATACCCGTTTGGGGGATTGTTGCTGATGTTATTTTCATCCCCATTCTTCTATACTACATCAATAAGTTGATAATCACATATAAACGATATATTTCTGTTTTGTATAGTTGAAGTTAGGAACAGATTCTATCTGTAGTTCATCTCAAAGGTGAGAGGCTAGACTGGCCTAGCTATGAGCCAGAGGCGCGTCAGAGACTCGCTATATCGTGAGGAAGTCTGAAAGGAATAAGAAAAGTTCAGACGAGGGAAGGGAAATCCAACAAGAAAAAGGGAATGGCGGAGAGAGAGGGATTCGAACCCTCGGTACGGTTTCCCGCACGTTCGATTTCGAGTCGAGTGCCTTAAACCAACTCAGCCATCTCTCCGCTTAGGTGAAGAATACCTACCTGTTGAGGAGAGATCTGTCAAGTAATAGTGCTAGAGATATTGAAATAGATCCTTGGGAGCAAATGTCTCTGCAAGGAGAAAACAAAAAAAGATGCTACAAACTGATCGTTTGTAGCATCTTTTTAGAGATGGTCGGGAAGACAGGATTCGAACCTGCGACATCCTGCTCCCAAAGCAGGCGCTCCACCAGGCTGAGCTACTTCCCGTTTCCTGAGGAGAAATCTTATGGTGGCTCGGGACGGGATCGAACCGCCGACACGGGGATTTTCAATCCCCTGCTCTACCGACTGAGCTACCGAGCCATCTGCAACACCCTTGCGGGGGTTGCGGTGCGCAAAGACTAGCAGAGTCTTTGCTTCGACGCAACACTTAAATTGCTTTATCCCTCATTTTTTTCGATAGAGTGGTCTCTATTTATTGTGTAACAATATGATAATCAACTGTATCTGTGTAATATTATTTTTTTACTTTCAATTAGTACATAGGAGGGTATTTCATGAGTCATGCGGGTGATCAAACCACTAATTGGGATCGTATTTGCTGTAGGAATGACGAGTCTAACACAGGCTCAACAGCAGGGTAGCTACAGCGACTATTACAATGATGCCCAATATGATCAGGAGTTTGCGGAAAACGTAGGACGTTCAGAATATTCCAGTTATGACCCTACAATTAATGACGTGATGTTGGCACCACGCACCGGGAAGTATAGAGGGATACTTCCTAGTCAAATGACCTATGAGATTCTAGGTCCCATGAAGGCAAAGAATGGGGATGGTCACATTCATATTCAGAATTGGATGACCAAGCTTGAGTTATGGGGAAAAGAAACGGGTCGGTGGAGAATGCTAGTAGATGGTGCTTTCAGAATGACTTGGCTTCATGGGAAAGCCGATGCTGATATGGATCTTGATCGCTTGTATTCCATCTGGCTCACAGGAACAGTTGGCTACAGAATTACGGATAAAACTCTGATTGTGGGTAGCCTGACTCCTCAGGTTTCTTCGGATATGGATACTTGGGTAGCTCGCGACTTATTTTTAGGCGGGAATCTTCTGCTCAATATTAGTCCGTCAGATAAGGTTTCATGGACTTTAGGTGTAGCCTATGCTCCACAACTAGGCCATACGCCGTGCCTACCTGTCATAGGAGTCGACTGGCAGATGACACCGACGTGGCGTTTGCAACTCCAAGGGACAAGAGTTGCAGCCATGAACAAGGTTACCGATTGGTTCTCGTGGGGGCCTTTCGGGTCTATTGTTTCTGGAACATGGACTGTCAAACACGAGAGAATGAACCAGAGGTTCGTATGGCTCTCATATGTGGTAGGGTTAACTGCTAATGTCGGGTTAGGGCATTTTGACGGAGCCGATATTCGCTTTGTCTCAGATCTTGGTTTTACTCCCTATAATTCTGCCCGCTATAAGTCAGCAAGTGGACGACATCAGTTGAAGCGGTATCGCTTTGACACTGGTGCTTATGTGCGATTTGGAGTGCAAGTCGAATATTGAGTAGGTCTCATCGGCTACGACTCGTATCGTCTATTTACGTCTAGTGCTTACGTTGTTGTTGGGGCATACAACCGCTACGGAGATAGCTGTAGTAATTTCTATCTTGGTCCGACGTTGGTTTACCCATAATTATATGGTCTAAGAATCGAATCCCTAAGATTTCTGCCGCCTCAGCAATTCTTTTCGTGGTTGTGTCGTCAGCTCGGCTCGGGGCTGGATTGCCACTTGGATGGTTGTGTACTAGTATAAAACCAAAGACGCCTGGAGTGATTAAGGCATGTCTGAGGACTTCGCGAGGATGGACAAGGGTTTCGTTGAGAATACCTTGTGTTATCATGACGTCGCGTATGAGTTTATGCTGAGTATCTAGCAGGAGGATGCGAATCTCTTCTTGAGTGAGGCGGTTCGTATGACCGATGAGATAGTCAAATACATCATCAGCAGAGTTGATAGGGAATCGTACTGTCCTTCTCTTAAGAGCTCGAGCTCCCAGTTCAAAAGCGGCAAGGAGGGAAGTTATTTTGACGCTTCCCAAGCCTTTGATGGGAGGATTGACTCCGCGGTCGTCCATCGTTTCGTTTTGAGCAAGATAGCTGATCTGTTCAAACTCCATTTCAGCTAATAAGTCCAGAGAGCCGGCTTTAGCAATAAGATCTCGTGACAGTTCAATGACATTGCGACCAGGAACACCAGTTCGCAGAAGGATAGCGATGAGTTCTGCATCAGATAGAGCATCTCTGCCGGAACGCATCAATTTTTCACGAGGCTGAGATTCCTCGGGTAATTCTTCAACTTTAGGGCACATGATTTGATCGTATTAGAAATTTTCAGTTACAGCACAGAGGTGTGCTTGAGAAAGTGCGTTTAGAGTATCCTTGGCGGAGAGAGTCCATTCAGTGCGAGAAGAAGAGCTGATTTGTATTTCTGATGCTCTGCCACAGAGATAGACGCCCAATCTGGCAGCGTCTATAAGGTTGTGACCTTGGGCGCAGATCCCAGCGCAAACGCCTGCTAGGACATCTCCTTCTCCCGCCGTTGCCATAGCTGGCCCTCCTGTAGAGTTATAATAGATGGGGTGCTCCCTTTGGGTGACAATTGAGCGCGCACCCTTATAGATGAGGGTTGCTTCATGTTCTTGTGTGAATCGCCGGGCTGTTTGTATTCGACTTTCTTCAGGGAGTCGGCCGATGAGCCTCATCATTTCTCCAGGGTGTGGAGTTGCTAGGATATGGCCGCCTAAGTGCCATTTCTGACGAGCTGCTAGGTTAAGCCCGTCTGCATCAAGAACGAGAGGTCCCGTGAAATCTTCAATAATTTTGTGTAGGGCAGCGATGTCTTCAGGCCTGTTTATTTGGCCAAGCCCTGGACCAATGAGGAATGCTTGATAGGGAGTGGGGTCAATTTCGTTCAGATGAGAGAAACAGCGGACAATGATTTCAGGGGGTAGGGCAGAGGCTATTATAGGATAGAGGTCTTGAGGAAGGAATAACGTGACGAGGCCTGCTCCTGATTTCAGAGCCGCTTCAGAACAGAGTCTCGCTGCACCTAGCATTCCTCGAGAGCCAGCAATGATTCCAACATGTCCTGCTCTGTTTTTGAATAGCTCATAGGGTCGAGGGGCTAGCAGATGGGATAAGGAAGCCGCATCGATCACTTCTTCATGGATTTCTTCAGTAGATTCAGGCTCGCCTAACCCGATCATAGGAATGGCGACAATGCGTCCAACTTGATTAGTAGCGATGTCTTTAACCGTACCTTGTTTCACCATCCCTATGGTGGCCGTATGATCCGCCTGAATGGCATCTGGTTGTGGCTCACCAGAGTCGGTGGCTATTCCTGTAGGTAAATCGACGGCCCAGATCCTGGTGTTCCCAGAATTCATCCTTAGAGAATTCATCTCATGACAAAGATCTTTGATTTCTTGCCGTAATGGGCCAGTAGCACCGATTCCTAGGAGACCATCAATGAGCAGGTGTTGGTGAACAATAGTGCCTGGTTTTGACCAATTTATCTCCAGAATCTGTTGCTGAGTTATTTTTAAGAGCTCAGATTTGCTATGAACAAGATGAGGATTTCCCAAGCGTTCCCACTGCAGTTTTGTTAGTTCTCCCCATTGTTCAGGGGGGTAAGCAGGCCTTACTGTAATTGCCCAACCTGCTTCATGTAACCGGTAAAGTATACGCAGGGCATCTCCAGCATTATTCCCTTTGCCGATGTAGGCAGTCGCAATCCCTTTATGGGGATAGAACTTTAAGATAGCCGATGCCATTTGGTCAGCCGCATCGTCCATAAGCTCTAAGGCTGACGTGCCTGAATCTATGAGCTTTTGCTCAAGCTCTTTCATCTGGGAACAACTACAAACCTTCATGCATTTTCAATCTAACAACCAAGCCGTATTTTTACCATCATTAATGTTCAAAAGGATATGAAAAATATGCCTCGATATGATGCAGGAATTTAGATGCAAAAAAAGCTCCCTACTCAGGAGTAGGGAGCTGAAGATAAACAATACCGTTATGGCTAGTAGGCAAGTACGAGAACTACTGATTCAATCGGAAAACGATTCTCGCCTTAGTGAGGTCATATGGAGACATTTCCATGCGGACCTTGTCACCTACTACAAGCTTGATGAAACGCTTGCGCATCTTGCCGGAGATATGAGCCAAAACTTCGTGACCATTTTGCAGGCGGACTTTGAACATCGTTCCTGCCAATACGGTGATCACAACACCTTCAACTTCGATGGCGGATTCGCTATCATCTTCTTCGACCTCCTTTTTCTTCTTTACAGAATTATCAGGGCGGGCAGGTTTCATGCCACGAGATTTATTGCGAGGTCCTCCGCCGTTAGGACGAGGTCCGCCCCCATTTGCTCCTGCAGGTCTAGGACCACGTCCTGGGCCGTTACCGTTTGAGCGTGGAGCACCTGTATTATTGCTGCGATTAGGACCACCATTTCCGCGGTTGTCCCCAGGGCGGGAAGAATTGCCAGGTCGAGAGCCATTTCCTGGACGACCATTAGTGCCGTTAGATCGGTTATTACCGTTCCCATTAGAACGGCTAGGTGTTGAGTTGCTAGGGATAATAGTGATCTCCTTGTTAGTTTGCTGAAGGCGCAAGGCGCTTGCGCCATTATAGGCATAATACCACACATAACGCAAGACTTAAGGTGTGACAGGGTTAAGCTAGAAGAGGAATGGTTGCTCCAAAGCAGTAAAAATTAAGAGGAATAGAAAATTGGGTTGACATAACCGTCTGTACGAGATATCAACGTCCGCCCTGATTGGAAGAACAGAAGAAATTCTACCAGTGGTGCTTCAAACGGCAGGACGTAGCCTGAAGGATCATTGAATAGGAGCTTCTGAAATAAATGAGAACGAAGAACGATATCATGAAGACCTTCTCTGCTAAACCAAACGAAGTAGAGCGTAAGTGGTACGTAATCGACGCTAAGGATAAGGTGCTCGGTCGCGTAGCCGTAGAAGCTGCCAACATTTTGCGTGGCAAGAACAAGACTATTTTTACCCCTCACGTTGACTGTGGCGACTATGTCATCGTTGTTAATGCCGATAAGGTAGTATTGACGGGTAACAAGGAAACCAACAAGATCTATACTCGTTTCTCGGGCTTTGTTGGTGGGCAGAAAGTTGAAACCCCTCGCAAGATTCGCGCTCGTCGTCCAGAACTCTTGTTGGAACATGCTATTAAGGGGATGGTTCCTCACAATCGTTTGGGACGTGCCCAGTCCACTAAACTGAAGGTTTATGCTGGTGCAGAACATCCACATGCATCTCAGCAACCCATCGTCTACAACATTGACTAATTGATTTCCATGAGCACTCCTTTAAATGCAACTGGTCGCCGCAAGACGGCAATGGCACACGCTTGGTTGACCGAAGGTTCTGGCCGTATCACGATCAATGGCCGTACTTTCGAAGAATACCTTCCTACCGTGCAGCTTCAGAACTCCACTCTTCAACCATTCCAAGTCACCAATACTGTTAACAAGTATGATGTGAAGGTTGTGACCAAGGGTGGTGGCATCCATGGCCAAGTGGGAGCAATTCGTCTTGCGATCGCTCGTTCCCTTGTACAAGTTGATGAAGCCTATCGCGCTCAGCTCCGTGAATTCGGTTTGTTGACACGTGACTCTCGCATGAAGGAACGTAAGAAGCCCGGTCGTCCTGGTGCTCGTAAGCGTTACCAGTTCTCCAAGCGCTAAGCTTCTGTCAAGAAGGATCATCTTCTTCCAATACAAGTGCATCTCAGTTCGACTGGGATGCACTTTGTTGGTTTTGGGGAAGAGAGGTTGAGAGTCTTTTGGGCGGCTTTCTGGTCAGTTAGCGCCTATGATAAAAGGGTTCTTCGTCAAGACGACGCACAAGATGATGAACCGTTGCAAATGAGTCTACTCCCACAGGTTTGGCATTCAGGTAGATCAAACCGAGGGGTATACAAATGTTCCTGAGCAATCTCCAGACCGAGAGAATCGGTCAATTCCCAAGAAATTGGTTTCCCTTGAAAGCTCATGCCTGATTTCCAGGCCATTTGACTTTGTAGCTTTTTAGAGGGTAGATGGTAAGTTTTACCATCTTTGATGAAGACACTACCTGTTTCAATAAAGCAAAACGTAATGTTGTGCTCCATACAGGATTGGTGGAGAGCTTTCACCCAATCAAAGTTACATGGGCGAGCTCCATCATAGTTCTCTCCACCACAGATCACTTGTTCTATCTGGCCTTCCGCTAGATAAGGGGAGAGATCCACAGGGCCAATAAAAGGTGCACACATGACACCTTTGTGGCGGAAGGGTAAGTCTAATAGGATGGGGATGCGTTCAGAAGCTCTCCTGTTGTTTTCACAGGTTACATTTAGCATGACATTCTTCCATCCACTCCCCCAGTCCTCTGGTAGCGATTGAAAAACACGCTGGGGTCGTTTAGTGAGGAGGAAAAACTTTACATCGGGTCTTTGACGAATGATATCCCAAGCTTCATTTCGCCATTGATCCGCTTCTTCAAGGAAGAAGTCTGAAGTCATGCAAACTCTAATGAGTTCACCGCTTTGGATCTTATATGAACCGTTCTTAGTTCGTTGGAGAGGGTAGTCAAATTTGGCCCTTGTTTGGTAGATCTCAGAGCCGTCTTTGTCTCTCTGACGATCTAAGAAATACATGTAGCAGTTCTGACACCCTTCACTGCATTTGACACAACCATGCCATGGATTCCAGATATCGTGCATGGGGAGCAGGAAGTCACGAATCAGTTGTTGCTGTGAAATAGGTCTTTCCCCTCCGTGGCTTGTTGGGAATCGGGACTATATTTCGAGAGTATGAAATTGAGATCATCCAAAACCGTGTCGGAATTTCTAGTCCATTTCCGATAGCCCTGGAGGACGCGGACGCAATCTTTCTTCCCACTGAAGTGTAGATTGGTCAGGCCTTGGCTTTCGAGGTGATTAACTTCAGCTTCAAGTCCAGTCACAAAAAAGAGGAAAAGGGGATTACGTTGAGCAATTTCGTCCACAGGAACATCAACAGGAGGAGGAAGCTCAGAGAAGTGTTCTGCTAATTGTCCTAGGCCAACGTCGCAAAGCATTCGCCTTATGCGCCGGAACAGAACATCAAGGGGCATGATTTGCCAACTACAGTCATCCTCCAAGTAGAAGAAGACAGCTGCTACGAGATCATTGCGGAAGGGCAGTTCGATCCCAGCGCTTTCAGCCGATCTATCGAGTAAGTCTGCTAGCCAATCTGGGCTGTACTCCTGGAAGAGACAGTTACCGGCTCGTAAGATGGGTACATTGCGTTTGAAGCAAACCATAGTATAAGTTGGCTAAGATTAGGGAGGGGATCAGAGGTTGGGTAAACGCCTTTGTAGAGGATCGATTGCGCTTTTGTGTTGCATCTGGGTAATTTCGCTAACGAACTCTTCAACGTTTTGGAATTGCCTATAAACAGAGACATACCGAATGTATGCCACTGGATCTATGGCGTAGAGTTTCTCGGTGACCTTATTGCCGATGACTGAAGAGGGGACTTCCCTCAGGTGGTCTCGATGCAACTCAGAGATGATTTCATCCGCAGCACGGTCCAGTTGCTCCATATTGACGGGACGCTTCTCACAGGCCTTTACCATACCTCTCAAGATTTTCTCGCGGTTCAGAGCTTCTCGGAGATTGTCTCTCTTAACGACACGTAGTTCCGTCCGTTCTATTTGCTCGTAGGTCGTGTAGCGGTAGTCACATTTTAGACACACTCGACGACGGCGGATAGATGTGCCGTCTTTAGACATTCTGGAATCGATAACTTTGTCTTCCAAATGACCACATTGAATGCATCTCATAGAAAGAGCCTAACACAACATGGAGTATTGTCTAGAAGAAAACCATACAGTAAATTGTACACATTGCTTGATATTTAAATTAACTAAAGTGAATAGCCTGTGAATAAAGTGCGAAGATGTGGGTAAGTCTGGAGCCAGTAGGGGCGTTTGATGTTAGGTAATGTCTATAGGAATCGAGGTATTGTGATTCTTGCCATGGATTCCCCAAGAATGGTTGCGTCGAACTAGGAGATTTCAGAGCCTAGCAAATTTATTTGAAAGGCTAGATTTTCCTTTACAAGACAAGGATGGATCACTATATTTCGCCCAGTCAAAACCTAGGCCTGTGGTGTAATTGGCAACACGACGGATTCTGGCTCCGTTGTTTCAGGTTCGAGTCCTGGCAGGCCTACCATTTTTATATGTCTTAAGCACTGTGAACTATTTAGTTACAGTGTTTTTTTTATTACTCTACTTGAGGATTGTTTCAGAAGAGGAGAATCATTTTTCCTGGTCAACAGGGAGGATTTGAGAAGAGTTATTTACTAAAATGCAGCATGTTAGATTCTTAGTGATAAAGAGTCAGATAGACTGTAGATTGTATTAAACATCACCTGGTTGACAGATAGTAGCTCGCGATGAAGGCTTGAGGTTGGAGAGTACGAGTGGTAAAAGAGGAAGTGATATGAAAGAAGCAGTAGTTCAGATCAGTCAGTATCTGCAGTTAGTAGTCTTACAGTTTGTGAAGACTCCTGAGCAGGCTGAATTGCGCATTGCTGAATTACCAGATTCAAATGTGGTGCGCTTCCGTCTGATTTTGGAGAAATCAGACGTGGCTCGTGTAATTGGGCGTAATGGGATGACAGCATCCGCTATCCGCTCTCTTGCAAAGGCCGCAGGAGAAAAAATGGGGTTGAAGGTTGTCGTACACATCCTTTCCCATGAAGAGGCTGAAAATGAAACAGAGCCTGTCGAAATAGCTTAAATATTTATTCTATTGAGCTCGTCGTACGCGAGCCTATCAATTATCACTCACAGCAAGTGAGAAAAAAGAGCGTTCCTTCCTATCTGGAGGGAACGCTCTTGATGTATACCTTATATGACTGAGCTAAACTTAGTCCTTGAAGGATGCGTTATGCATATCGCCAGTTTCGAGGAACTTGTTATGCATTTCGAAGGCCTTTGCAAGTGAGCATGGGGTATGGAATCCAGGGGTCAATTCCAGATAGTCGCGCAACATTTGCTTGTAGTCTGGATGGACGCACTTGGTGATGATTTCTTCAGCACGTTCACGAGGAGACTTGCCACGAAGGTCAGCAACGCCTTGTTCAGTGACAATGATGTCAACGTCGTGTTCCGTGTGGTCGTGGTGAGAGACCATAGGAACGATGGAGGAAATCTTACCACCCTTAGCAACAGATGGGCAGGTGAAGATGGTGAGGAAGCCATTGCGAGCAAAGTCACCAGAACCACCAATACCGTTCATCATCTGCTTACCATAGAAGTGAGTTGAGTTCACGTTGCCGAAGATATCTGCTTCAATAGCCGTATTGATGCAGATAAGGCCTAAGCGACGAACGATTTCAGGATTGTTGGAGATTTCTTGAGGGCGGAGAATGACGCGTTCCTTGTAGAAATCAAGGTTCTTGTACATTTCGTCCAGGAGAGCATCAGAAACGGTCAAGGAGCATCCTGCTGCAAAAGAGCAATTGCCTTCCTTCATGAGATTGATCACAGAGTCTTGAATAACTTCTGTGTACATTTGGATAGGAGGAATGGATGCGTCACGACCAAGAGCACCAAGCACAGCGTTAGCAATGTTACCTACACCAGATTGGATAGGAAGGAAACCTGCAGGGATGTGGCCAGCCTTGAATTCAGCTGAAAGGAATTCAGCGACATTTTCACCGATCTTGTCCGTGACAGGATCGCTAGGCTTGAAAGGAGCAATGCCGTTAGGTTCGTTCGTCTTAACAATACCAACAACCTTAGCTGGATCGATCTTGAGGGTCGTCGTGCCAATACGATGAGATGGGCTGGTCAATGGGATTGGCTGACGGTTTGGCAATTCTTCAGGAGTGTAAAGGTCGTGAATACCTTTGAGTTCCTTAGGATGGTAAGAGTTGAGTTCAACGATGATGCGTTCAGCAAGCTTGCAGTACGTAGGGGTGTTACCAGCACCAGTCGTCAAAGTGACTTCACCATCATCTGTGATATCAGCTACTTCAATAATAGCCGTTTTAACAGATGGGATGTGACCATATCGCATGTACATAGCCGTATGCGAAAGGTGCATGTCGTAATAGGAGGTCTCTTCAGCGTTGATGCGCTTACGGAGATCAGGGGTAGACTGATAGGGGGTACGGTGGCCGATAGCATTTGCAGCGGCAAGAGCGCCATCAGTGGAGGCACTTGTAGAAGCGCCAGAGAAGATATTTACTTTGAATGGCTTGCCTTCAGCATGGAGGGCTTCAGCCTTTGCAGCAATAGCGCGAGTTGTAGCTTTAGGGACACCAGCTGCGGTGAATCCACTAAGACCAATATTTTCGTCATTGTCAATGAGGGCAGCAGCTTCCTCAGGAGTCAGTATTTTATAGCTCATAGTGCGTAGGTTTTTTGTAAGACAAATGACGGGGGATTCCAGTGAAAAAACATGGAATGTTTAGATTTCGACTAGTCGATTAATCAAATAACCAGGTATCGTAAAGGTGGAACCATCAGGTTGCTGTAAGATGGGAGCACCTTCAGATGTGATGCCAAGGAACAGACCTTCCTGAGAGCCCTCGTCAGTCTCAATTCTTACGGGTAGGGAAGGCCCCCACGAGCAGTTGATATCAGGAAGGAGTGATTCTAATCCTGCGCTAGAAAATTGTTTCCATCGTTGTTGGATAGCAGAGGCTAAACCTTGAGTAACTTCTTCAATGGTGGGGCAATCTTTAACGCAGTCTGAAAGTCGAATGGGAGAATCTTTAACACGGCCTCGGAGAGACTCAATATCATTGAAGACATTGATACCAATACCAATCACAGCCAGTTCAGCGCGCGGACGTTCAACAAGAATGCCAGCTAATTTAGACTTATCGATCAGTAGGTCGTTTGGCCATCTGAGACGTGTTTTCTGGACGCCGAGGCTTTTTAAGTAATCAAGCAGGGCAAGACCTGCAACAAGAGGAAGATGCCCCCAATGGACGGCTGTCGAATCAACTGTCTGAGAATCGATCAGAGGAACATTGAAGCTAGCCCATAACCCACCTTGGGTGCCGAACCAGGTTCGATTAAACCTTCCACGTCCATTGTGTTGCTTGATACAGCGAGCAATATGCCACGCAGGGAAAGCTCGAGCCAGATCATTAGTAGAAGAAGCCTCAGCCCAGTCGTGAACCGTCCAACAACCGAAACTATGAGAAGATGTTTCAGCTGTTAAAGAGACTTGATTCATGACCAAACTGAGGCTTCTGGAGTAAGTGTTAAATGAGAGCTTAGTGAGCGAGCGTAGCGATGTAGTAACCAGCGATAACGGCGGTACCAATCACACCAGCGACGTTAGGACCCATAGCGTGCATGAGGAGGTAGTTGGTCGGATCAGACTTCTGACCAACATTGTGAGAAACACGGGCAGCCATAGGAACTGCGGATACACCAGCAGAACCAATGAGAGGGTTGACCGGATTCTTTCTCCAGATCAAGTTCATGATTTGAGCCGTGATAAGGCCGCCAGCAGTAGCAACACCGAAGGCAACAATACCCAAGCAGATGATCATGATCGTTTCAGTTTGCAAGAAACGTTCCCCTTGCATCGTCAGACCAACGGCCGTGCCCAAGAAGATCGTCATGATGTTTGTGATTTCATTCTGAGCCGCCTTGACTAGACGTTCAGTAACACCACATTCACGCATGAAGTTCCCCAACATGAGCATACCAAGCAAAGGAGATGCATCAGGAATGAGCAAGATGGTTACGATGGTTACAAGGACTGCAAAGAAGAGCTTTTCACCCTTGGAGACATCACGCAACTTCTTCATCTTGATCTTGCGCTGTTCCTTTGTGGTCAAGAGCTTCATGATTGGAGGTTGAATCAAAGGAACAAGAGCCATGTAGGTATATGCTGCAACAGCAACTGCACCCAAAAGGTGAGGAGCCAACTTCATGGTCAAGAAGATGGAAGTAGGACCGTCTGCGCCACCGATGATACCGATGGAAGCAGCTTCGCCCTTACTAAATCCAAGGAACATAGCCATGAAGAAAGTAGCAGCAACACCAACCTGAGCAGCGGCTCCAAGCAGAAGAGTTCTAGGAGCAGCAAGAAGAGGACCAAAGTCAGTGAGAGCACCTACACCCAAGAAGATGATGGGAGGGAAGATTTCAGCTTTAACACCAAGACCCAACCAGTCATATAGACCACCGCTAATAGAGGTGACCACATAGTTCTGGCCTTGTTGGCCCTTCAGATCGTATTTCCCAGCAACGATTTTGCCATCCTTTTCGACAGGAGTAGCAACCATGGGGCTAGCCATAGCAGCATCATATTTTTGTTGTTCTTCAACAGATGCCCACTCGGAAGCTACGGTGGGTGCTATTTCTGTTTTCAAGGGGGCTAAATTGATTCGAAGGAAACCTACATCCGTATAGGAGGTTTCCGTCATAATCTTCTTACCATTTTCGTTGTCAGTGGCAGAAATGATCTGCTTGTTAACTTTGGTAATGAGCATCCCGTTGTCGGGGATATTGGCGATAAGGGCGCCAAAAGCAATAGGAACCAAAAGAAGAGGTTCAAACTGCTTGGCAACACCTAACCACAGCAAGATTGCAGCAATTAGCCACATTCCGACCATTTGCAACTGCTGTGTCGCATCGAGGGAGAAAAATGTAATCCCGTCGAGGAAGGTTTGGATTGACTCTAGCATGATAGGCAAAGATTAAAGCAATAGTTGGACGACAAAATGATCTCTTAGTGTAAAAGTCGTCCTTGATACGGCATTTAACCGATGACAGCGAGAGTTTGACCTTCCTGAACAGTATCACCAGCAGCAACACTGAAGGAGGTAAGAGTTCCTGCAACTGGAGAATAGATGATGGTGTTCATCTTCATAGCTTCCAGAGTCAAGATCTGATCACCTTCCTTGACAGCCGTACCTGGGGTTACGTCAAGAGAAACAACCTTGCCAGCCAGAGGGCTAGGAACGGAACCTGCACCTGCAGGAGCTGCTGGAGCAGGAGCTGGGGTTGGTGCGGGAGCTGCAACTGGAGCAGATGCTACGGGAGCGGAAGCAACTGGAGCAATTGGCGTTGGGGAAGTGGTTCCGTTTTCGCCAAGGAGTTCGACGCTAACGTCAAATGGTTTGCCGTCAACGGTAATGCGGAGTTTCTTGATCATGAGAATAGGATGGTTGTTTGGGATTTGTTCCCAGTAGGGTTTAGTTGGTGGATGCCAACTCTGTCATCATTGGAGAGGACAGAGTTGGTTCCGATTGAATCTCAGTTTTTTGTGCGGATGCGGTGAGAAGCGAAGATTTCGCTACGTCCCGAAGCTGAGTAAGAACGGTTATGGGGCTGAATATCGACAATACGGTGGTTCATGCCTTCAAGGACAGTGCTAATTGCTGCAGAGATAACAGCAACCAGTTCTGGAGTCAGAGCACCAGATTCAGGCTGTACTTGGGCAGGAGCTGCTGGAGCGGGTTTAGCCGCAGGAGCTGCTGACTTTGCCTTTTTGGATTCAGCAATCGTTGAGCAAATCTTAGCAGAGATGCCCAAGATGATTGCCAAGAACGACAAACAGGACAGAACCACAATAATGCCGACAGCTTGGTATTCGACATCCGGCACAGATATTGATGCAATCAACATAAATGTTTAGAGCGGGATATTGCCGTGCTTCTTAGCTGGACGAACTTCCTTCTTGTTAAGGAGAGTGCGGAGAGCGAAGGAGATTTTGGCTCTTGTTTCCTCAGGATTGATAACTTCGGTGATCTGACCAAGACCTGCGGCTGCATATGGAGTGTAGAATGCATCGCGGTATTCCTTGAGAAGTTCAGACTGACGAGCGGCCTTAGCTTCAGGATCTTCGATAGCTTTCAGTTCGCGACCATAGAGAACAGGTACGGCACCTTCAGCACCCATGACAGCGATTTCAGCTGTTGGCCATGCAAATACAGCATCAGCACCCAGGTCCTTACAGCACATGGCGATGTATGCACCACCGTAAGCCTTACGCATGATCAAGGTAACCTTAGGTACGGTTGCTTGAGAGTATGCAAAGATGAGCTTAGCACCGTGGCGGATAATGCCACCACGTTCTTGGTTCTTGCCAGGAAGGAAGCCAGGAACATCAACCAAGTTCACCAAAGGCGTGTTGAATGCATTACAGAAACGGATGAAGCGAGCAGCCTTGTCAGCAGAGTCGATATCCAAGCAACCAGCCTTAACGTTAGGTTGGTTAGCAATGATACCAACAACGACACCACCGATGCGAGCGAAGCCGACGACAACGTTCTTAGCAAAGTCCTTTTGCACTTCCAAGAAGTCACCGTTGTCAACAAGACGTTGGATGATAGGAAGAACGTCCAAAGGAGTTCTGTTATCATCAGGGATGAGAGCAGACATTCCAGGATCAGCAGCAAGATCCAATGGAGTATCTAAGCGGTGTGGTGGTTCTTCCGTATTGTTGGAAGGAAGGAAAGAAAGAAGGCGCTTCAGGATGTCCAGAGCGTGAGCATCGGAATCAGCCACAAAGTGAACATTACCAGAAACAGAGGCGTGGATAGCAGCGGAACCGATGTCATCCATTGTGCACTTTTCGTAGGTCACTTGTTCGATGACCTTAGGACCAGTGATGTACATGCCAGCGTTTCCAGAATTGCGCATGATGATGAAGTCCGTCAGCGCTGGAGAATAGGCAGCACCACCTGCGCAAGGACCACAAATAAGAGAGATTTGAGGAACTACGCCAGAAGCGAGCACGTTATTATAGAAGACTTGAGCGTAACCAGAAAGAGCTGCGACACCTTCCTGCAGACGTGCGCCACCCGAGTCATTGACGGTCACCATTGGGATGCCAGCCTTGATAGCGTACTTCTGAGCATCAGCAATCTTCATTGCGTGCATGTAGCCAAGGGAACCACCTTGAGCCAAGAAGTCAGAAGCGGCACAGGCAACAGGACGACCATCTACAAGCCCGAAGCCGGAGACAACGCCGTCACCAGGAATGACTTTCTTCATCATTCCGAAGTTATTGCAGTTGTGGCGGACATGCATTCCTATTTCAGTGAACGTACCTTCTTGGAAGAGGTAGGACATGCGATCGCGAGCAGTCATCTCGCCCTTTTCGTGTCTCTTGTCGATCTTTTCCTGGCCGCCACTGAGAATGATCTTCTCGCGGCGATCATTCAGATCGTCAATGAGTTTGGGATCAATAGCCATGGTATTGGATGTTAATTAAAAAAACGGAATTAGTGACCGCAATTGCACTCTGGGTGTTGGCAGAGTTCAGTCAAAACGCTGAAGGTAGACTTGGGGTGCAAGAAAGCAACTTGCGTGTCATGAGCGCCAGGAACAGGCGTTTCATTGATCAATTTGATGCCAGCATCAGCAGAACGCTTCAGATCAGCAACGACGTCATTCGTCTTAAAAGCTACGTGGTGGAGACCTTCTCCCTTCTTTTCAATGGACTTAGCAATAGCACTGTCAGGGCTCGTTGGTTCAAGGAGCTCGATGTGAACGCCTGCTATATCGAACATTGCTACACGGACTTTCTGGGTGGGAACTTCAGAAATGACAGGTTCTCCAAGTCCAAGAGCATCGCGATAGTATGGAACAGTTGCATCGAGGCTCTTTACCGCGATGCCGATATGGTCGATTTGCTGGATCATGATAATCGATTGGTTGGTTAGAGAAGGGATTAGGGTTCTCAGAACCCACTAGTTCTCCATGCCAGTAAACTCCATTTTCGCAAAAAGTGAAGCATGAAAGACATAAAATGCCGTTTTTTCACTTCTTGGCTGAACATTTGTATAACTTTGTTAGGAAACTCATGATTTGCCCCTACGGAGGAAGCGGTCTATATCAACTGATGAGCAGGGAACATGGTTGCCCTAAAATAGGAGATAAGAGAGTCATTGTCATAGCGGTGAGGCATAAAAAATACGATTTCAGCGAATTTGGGTTGCATTTTCGAGACATTGTCTCTACATTCTGCGTCCCGACGATTTCCTTATCGGCGCAACCTCTAACAATTTCCCAGAGAACGCAGTTATGAACATTATCGACAAGATTGAAAAGGAGCAGCTTAAGGCCGACGTGGCTCAGTTTAACGTTGGCGATACCGTCAAGGTTCACACTCGCGTGATCGAAGGCGGTAAGGAACGTATCCAGATTTTCCAAGGGATCGTGCTTTCCAAGCACGGTGCTGGCGTAAACCAAGCTTACACCGTTCGCAAGATCTCCTACGGAGAAGGTGTGGAACGTGTGTTCCCTCTGCATAGCCCAAAGGTTGCTAAGATCGAAGTGGTGACCCGCGGCAAAGTGCGTCGTGCTAAGTTGAACTACCTTCGTAGTCGCGTTGGCAAGGACGCTATCCAAGTTAAGACTGTTAAGTAAGTCTGACTGGGTTAAGCAGACCGATTGATGATTTCGTGAAAGGCTATTCCTCCTACTCGGGGGAATAGCCTTTTCGCTTTCTTGTTGTTCTCCTGTCCTTCTTTATTGATCGTATCCAGGATCTCTTCTCTCGACGGAGAACAGGCAAAAAAATAACCTCCACCGGATGAACG
>CAYNVM010000002.1:71072-80774 GCA_964400645.1 uncultured Akkermansia sp.
GGATCTCTTCTCTCGACGGAGAACAGGCAAAAAAATAACCTCCACCGGATGAACGATGGAGGTTATTTTTATGAGATGTAAGTCTCGAGACTTAGGAAAGAGCTTCGAGCATGGAACGAAGGCGTCCAAGCTTCTCCGTCCAATCAGCAAGACGTTCTTTTTCTTGAGCGACAACCTCAGCAGGTGCGCGGTCAACGAACTTAGAATTGCTGAGCTTACCTTGGCTCTTGGTGATTTCCTTTTCCACCTTAGCGATTTCCTTGGACAGACGGTCACGTTCAGAGTCGACGTCGATCAGACCTTCGAGAGGTAAGAAGAGTTCGCCGAGAGGAGTCAAGGTGACAGGCGTTCCCTTGGGAGCTTCATAATCGGCATTGCTATTGACTTGTTTAGCTCCAGAGAGAAGAGACAAACGAGTTAATAGATCAGGGCAGTTACCTGCTGGCTGAGTTGGCTTGAGGATAAACTCAACATTCTTGTTGGTGGAGAGATTGTACTCAGCTTTCAGGTTACGGGCTCTGTTAGCCGTTTCGTAAAGAGCCGATGCAATAGAACTAGCCTGAGCAACGTCATCATCAGAGAAAGCACCCAAGAGCTCGGTTGCGTTAGGCAACGGAGTCATCATGAGAGGCTGACCGTTATTTTCAGCGGCAAAGCCAAGGGACTGCCAAAGCTCTTCAGTGATGTGAGGCATGACAGGGTGGAGCAAAGCCAGGTAATGTTTCAGGACGAGATCCATTGTCACTAGCGTTGCGGCACGACGTGCAGGATCAGCACCTTCACGCAAGTCAGCCTTAACAGCTTCCAAGAAGAGAGCGCAGTACTCAGACCAGAAGAATTGGTAGAGCGACTGGGTCAGAGCATTGAATTCGTAATCAGCCAAAGCCTGGGCAACGTCCTTATGGAGTTGTGCTAGCTTAGCGAGGATGTCTTTATGGACAGCGGAGAAGTGAGGTTGTACCGAAGGATCCGAATCCCCTTGCATGAGGCGGAAGCGAACGGCGTTGTAAAGCTTGTTAGCAAAGTTACGACCTTCTTCGATTTGGACTTCATCAAAGCGAACGTCGGTTCCCGTTGGAGCAATACGCATGAGACCGAAGCGCAGACCATCGGCACCATATTTAGCGATCAGGTCGAGCGGGTCAGGGGAATTGCCCAGAGACTTACTCATCTTACGTCCCAGGGAGTCTCTAATAATAGAGGTGAAGAAGACGTTAGAGAAAGGCTTTTGCTTTTGGAAACGGTAGCCAGCCATGATCATGCGAGCGACCCAGAAGAAAATGATGTCGGGACCCGTCACCAAATCCGTTGTTGGGTAGAACTTAGCTCTTGTTTCATCATCCATGGTGGCGAATGGCCAGAGCCATGATGAGAACCAAGTGTCCATCACATCACCGTCTTGGATCCAATTTTCGGGATCAGCCGGAGGTTCTGTGCCCACATAAAGAGCGCCTGATTCAAGGGCAGAGGCATCCAGGGATGCGGCTTCGCGGAGGGCATCAGCTTGATCCTTTCTGTACCAGACAGGAATGCGGTGACCCCACCAGAGCTGACGGGAAATGCACCAGTCTTGAATATTTTTCAGCCAGTGAGAGTAGGTCTTAGCCCAACGAGCAGGGCGGAACGTGATATCACCATTAGCCACGGCGTCAGCGGCTTCGTCAATGCATGGGTAACGGAGGAACCACTGCATAGAAAGTCGTGGTTCAATCGGCACATCTGCACGTTCGGAGAAACCAACATTGTTGTGGTAAGCTTCGACCTTAACCATCAGACCTGCCTCTTCCAAAAGAGCTGCAGCCTTGTCGCGGGCTTCAAAGCGTTCCATTCCGTGGAGTTCAGGCATTTCAGGGCAGTTGATGTGCCCGTCTGGAGTCAGAATATCAATGATCTCCAGATTATTACGCATGCCTACTTCAAAGTCAGTTTTGTCGTGGGCAGGAGTAATCTTGAGAGCGCCCGTACCGAAATCGATTTCAACGTGCTCGTCAGCAATGATAGGAATTGGGGTTGGGCAGAGAGGACGGATAACCTTCTGACCGATCAGGTGAGCAAAACGAGGGTCTTTAGGATTCACGGCCACGGCCACGTCAGCCATGATGGTTTCAGGACGGGTTGTTGCCACTTGCAAAGCCCCCGATCCATCTTCCAAACGGTAGAGGATGGTGTAGAGCTTGCTTTCCTGTTCCTTCATGATGACTTCTTCATCAGAAAGAGCAGTCAAGGAAACAGGGCACCAGTTAACCATTCGGCGACCTCTATAAATAAGTCCTTCTTTGAATAGATCAATGAACACACGGCTGACAGCTTTCGTGTAGGCTTCATCCATTGTGAAACGTTCACGATCCCAGTCGAGTGAGCATCCCAGTTTCTTCAATTGTTGGATGATGATGCCACCGTGTTTTTCTTTCCATTCCCAAACACGCTTGAGGAATTCTTCTCGACCCAAGTCGTGACGGGTTTGTCCTGTTGTTTTACGGAGTTCCTTTTCAACGCGGACCTGGGTAGCGATACCAGCGTGGTCCGTGCCAGGAAGCCACAGAACTTCGGAGCCATTCTGACGAGCTCTGCGAGCCAGGATGTCTTGAATGGTGTTATTAAGGACGTGACCAAGGTGTAAGACGCCCGTGACATTGGGCGGAGGGATAACAATAGAGTATGCAGGCTTAGATGATTTAGGATCTGCATGGAAGCATCCTTCAGAAACCCATCGGGATTGCCATTTCTGTTCTACGTTTTGCGGTTCGTACGCCTTGGGCAAGTCGGACATGCGCGCGAGATTACATTGAAGCACGTTGTGTTGCAATACTGGATTCAAAATCAGAGAGCTTCCAAATACGTTCTATTTGCAGGTCTATTCGAAATCGATGGTGAGGGGATGATGTGGCTGTATTCCAGGATTGCATCAGAGGGGAATTCTTGGTAGACGAGGCATCATGACTGGCATACTTGCATTGCTCGGAGGTTTTGGAACGCCCGAACTGATCGCCATTTTCCTTATAGTCTTTGTTCTTTTCGGTGCAAAGAAGTTGCCTGAGTTGGCTAGAGGTTTAGGAAAGAGCTTAGGGGAATTTAAGAAAGCAAGAGCTGAATTTGAAGATGAACTCCTAAAGAACGAAGAGGTTACTCCGAAGAAGGATGCTTCTACGAGTAACAACGATTCATCTGATCACAAAGAATGATGAGTCGCATTAAGTTCTGATTGAACTGCAAAGCCACACCTACGTGGCTTAGATCTCCCCCAATTCCCATGGATACAAACTTGCCCCTATTCTCAGTGGCGGAATTCACTCTGTTCCCCGATCGCGTCGAGCAGAGAAATGGATGGAGAGCTCAACTTTCTGGAGCTTCTGAGTTGCGTATTAGTGGGCCAAGTGGAGAACGCACTCTTTCGGTTGAGTCGCCAAGTGACTCAATGATTCGTTACGAGGGGAGTATTCCTCTCTTCGAGTTTGCCTACAATCTGGCTTTGGCGGAACTTCAGCAAATCCGCAACGAGTCTGGCCTTTTGAGTGCTGGTGCCTCATGGCATAGCGTCTGGACTCGAGATGTTGCGTTCGCTGCTCATCTGAGTGTTGCCCTCATTGATCCAGAGCTATGTAAGGAGTCGTTGCGTACTCGAGTATACAGAGGAGAGATCACGCAAGACACGGGGACAGGGGGAGCATGGCCCATATCCACAGACCGAGTGGTGTGGGGGATTGCCGCATGGGAAATCTACCTCATTACAGGGGATAGAGAGTGGTTGGAGTGGATTGCTCAGGTCATTGAAAAAACGTGTACTCACGACCTCAAAGTCGTGGACGAATTGTCAGGCATGGTTCGTGGCGAATCCTCTTTCTTAGACTGGAGATCGCAAAGCTATCCCGACTGGATGACGCCAGCAGACATCGGCGAATCTGTGTCCCTGATCACGGTTGTACTGCACTCCCGAGTGCGCGCCATTCTTGCCGATATTTTCACGGAGTTAGGGCAGGGGAATAAGGCCACGTTTTGGAGAGAAGCATCAGAAAAACTCATCGACATTGTGGAGTCGATTTTCCGAATTCCTCACCACTACGAATATGGTCAATTTTTGTATGGGCGAGGTTATCCCGTTTTATCAGAAAAACAGGATTCTTTGGGAACTCTCTTAGCCATTTTGTTTGGAGTGACAGACAGTAAGGAAGCAGGGAGTTTCCTGAAACAAGTCCCTCGTTGCCGTTATGGGATCCCATGCTTCCATCCTCAGAAACAAACGGACGAGTTGCCCTATCACAATGGAGCATATTGGCCATTTGTCGATGGGTATTATTCACAGGTTGCCTCCTCATTAGGCAATGAAGTCGCGCTCAGCGCCTCCCTTTCATCCCTTATCCGTTCCGTGGCCATCAATGGGACGAACAAGGAGAATATTAATCTGAAAACAGGAAATGCCGAGGGATTGGTTCAGAGCTCAGATCGACAGCTCTGGAGTATAGCTGGGTTGCTCGGTAGCTTTTATAAAGGGCTTTTTGGCATTCACCTCGACCAACAGAATCTGGTCTTTTCTCCCTGTGTTCCCGAAGAATTCTCAGGGACACATACATTACGAGGCGTTCGATATCGCGACTTGAGTTTTGATGTAACGCTCAGAGGACACGGAACTCAGATTGGGAAGTGTCTTGTCAACGGTAAGAATGCCGTACCAACGCTCGATGCTGGATCTACAGGGCATTATGACATCGTCATCGAACTGATTCCTGGGGATCAAACCGCTAATGGCGTGAATTGGACAGACGTCGAGTACGACTTGGCCATTCCTCAATGGATTGATGATGGTAATTTATTACGCTGGGAAAAGGTTCTGGGAGGGGACTCATATAGAATCTTCCGCAACGGGATCCCCATTGCCCAGACAGAGCAGACGTGTTTCACCCCTCATCCAGAATCAGGAGTGAACCATTACCAAGTGATGGCCGTATCGCTAGACGGCAAGGAGTCCTTTTTGAATTCTCCTAGGGAATATATTCCTAGCAACTGTCGAACAGAGACGAGACCCTGCGGACTAGCAGGAGATGATGTCTGGGTTTCTCGGCAGAATGGTTCACTTCATGCCTATTTCTATGATGTGATCCTTCCGAAGACGGGTGTTTATCGGATTGATGCCTATTTTTCCAATGGGACAGGCAATTTCAGTGATGGGAACACCTGTGCTCTTCGCAGTGTGATCCTCAATGGGATTCGCGTGGGCTCCCTGGCGTTCCCTCATATGAACGTGCAAGGCGATTGGGCTGATTTTGCCTACACACCAGGTCTTGACGTGGCCTTAGTCGCGGGAACTTATACCGTAGAACTGGCCTATTGCCCCGAGGACGAGAATACGAATTACGAGGTGAACGATGCGATGATCAAACACCTTCGCTTTACGAGATTGTGCCTTTCATAGTTACAGCTTTCGCCTGTTTTTTTGTTTGCCTTTACTGATCCAGAGAATATTTTCCCCACTATGTCTATTTCGCGGTTGATGACGTTGTCAGATTACGGTTTGGCGGTATCCTTTTCACTCCTTGTTTCACTGAGTTGCATGGCTGAAAGTGAAGCCAATGTTCAACCTTCAGGGGCAGGAGCATGTCAGGCAGAAGTTGTACGTTCCCACAAGGAAGCGATTGACCGTATTCCTCTGAATTGGAAAGTCATCGATGCAGACCGCGCCAATGCTCAAAAGGCTTGGAAAATCATCTCCGATTTCCATCAAGGTAAGCCCGAATCCAATCGAAAATTGTATGCGGTTTATGTGACCTTCAAAGACAGACCCGTTCTTCCGGATGCAAGAGAACGCTACGATCGCATTTTGAAGAATATCCAGGCGTACTACTCCGACCAGATGCAGGAAAATGGCTTCCCTGGACTGACCTTTGCTTTGGAACTGGCCGAGGATGGAAAGGTTAAACTCCATGAAGCTCACGTAGACCTTCCCGTTTCTGAGATGACCGTTGATTCTTCAGGTCCTGTTTCTCGTCAAGCAGCTGAAAAAGTTCTCAAGGAAGCAGGGATTGATCCAGAAAACAATCACCTCTTCATCGTCTGCCAATTGCCCGACGGTGTGGGACCTTACTATGGAGGGGGCTTTGCAGGTGCTGGTACGGGTTGGACGTGTGACCAGGAAGGACTCGACACTCGCAATTTCAAGAGCACTGAGTTTTTTGGAGGTCGATACCATACGAGCTATGGGCAAAATGCGACGATTTACATCGGCGGAACAGCCCACGAACTAGGCCATTCATTTGGTCTTCCTCACACAAGGGAAAATGCCAATTACCCACGTAAGACGAATGGTGTTTCCTTGATGGGAGAAGGCAATTTTGCCTATGCCAACGATTTGCGCGGAGAAGGCTTGGGGGCATTTTTGTCACCAACTGATGCGATGATGTTGGCTTCTGTGCCACTTTTCAATGGTGTCGAAACGGGATTGCATGAGTACATGGTCCAAGGGACACTTGATGAAGCCAAAACGACTCCTATTCCAGAAGGTGTTCGCGTGGAAGGGAAAGTTTCTAAGCGTGGGGACGTTCCCGTGTATGCCGTCATTGCTCATTTGGATCCTCCAGGTGGTGATGATTACGATGCTCCTGCCTACGCCACAGTACCTGATGAAGAAGGACACTTCAGTTTGGATGCACGTATCCCAGGCTTGAAGGGACAAGTAGAATTCCGCCTGACCTTGATGTACGCCGATGGGACTCGTGCCGTCACCTCCTTCCCTGCCATTATGGAGGAAGATGGGATCAAGTTGCCAACGCTTACGGAGAGAGTTCTCTTCAGTAAGGTGATTGCCCAATGGGACAACTTCGATTTTGAAGCCGCTCGCAACGAACTGGCCAAGGTTCGTGAAATGGCTGGTGCTGACGACGAGATCCTGAAACAGATTAGCCGTTGGGAAGATGTCCTTTCAGGGAAGCCTCCTGTCTTCAAGGGGAATCCATCGGAAATCCCGGCCGAAGAAACAAGCATCAGCTTGGTTGACTGCCGACCCGAATTAGCGAAGTCCGGTTGGCAAGGTCCTTGTTGGGATCATCTGGCACCATCCCAAGCAGGGTTGGATGCTTACCTCAATGAAGGCAAGGCCGAACGCTTCATCATGAACCATGCCAATGGCGAATTGGTATACGATTTAGGCGGAAAATGGAACAAGCTGACCATGAAGGTGGGCGTTCCTGCCGGCAAACCGGGAACAATTCGCTTTATTGTTTCAGGTGACGGCCAGAAGCTCTTTGAAAGTGAGAAATTGACATCGGGAGAAAGTGCTCAAGTTGATCTTTCCGTCAAAGATCTGAAATCATTGAAGATAGAAGTTAATGATAACGGAGACGGGAATGGTGGAGACTGGGGTGTTATTGTTGATCCCGTCCTGTCCCGTTAAATCCCTAAGTTCATCAAACACTATAACTATATCCTGATTCGCATAGGAAAATGCTTGTCAGGATATAGGAAAAGTGTGTTTCTTAATGTCGGACATGAGTCGCTCTGAGTCTAATAAATCCTATCCGTTCCTAGCTTGTTCTTCAAATTTGTGGAGATCAGTCAGTTGCATTATCTTTTTCTCTGGGATGTGCTTGGCAGGGGCAGATGATAGCGTGGCTGAATCAGAGCAGGCTTCAAGCAGTCAAAGCCCTTCTGCGACTAACACGCCGTTATCAGAACAGATTAAGCCGCTAGAACCAGGTTTACCTCCCGAAGAACCGACTCAGGCGGATCAGGAAATGCCTAATCACGTCGACATTCGGACGAAGGGTAGTGTGATGGCCGATCGCGAGGCCAATACCATTACCTACACAGGAAGTCCCCTTGTCTACATGGCGGCTGATAATGGCATGGAGATTTTTGCCAACAAAGCCGTGTTGGATCAGAAGGAAGGGACGGTCACACTGACTGGCGATCTGACCATTTTCCGAGATGGCCAAATTTCCCGGGCGGAACGGGCCGTCTACCATACGCAAACCAAAGAAGTGGAGACGTATGGGATCAAGGCTAAAATGAACGGGATGCTTTTGCAGAGTGGGGAATTCCACATGGCAAAAGATGAGCAGGGAAAACAGTACGTTGAGGGCAATGATGCGTCCGTCTCCTCGGAAGATGACCAAGAACCCGATACCTGGATCTCTGCCAAGAAGATTCGTTTGTATCCAGAGGATAAGATGACGTTCTCTAGTTTGACCTTTAACTATAGAGACGTTCCTTTCTTCTATTTCCCTTACTTTACTCACTCTCTGAACCCCAGAGAAGGCTACATGCCCGTTTTGGGTGCTCGTTCTACGTGGGGGGCTTTCTTACTGAATCGTTACGGAGTCCTTGTCGGGAACAGACGCATTGAGAAACACAGACCTACGGCAGATTATCTAGCGACGACTCACTTTGACTTACGCAGTCGCCGTGGGTTAGGGATTGGTGAAGACGTTGTCAATATCCGTACCGAGTCCGAGGCTCATGATATGACAGGGCTCTCTGTGTATTTTGCGAAAGACGCAGATCCCACCATTAGTCCTAGTTCTCAAGTAAGAACATCGGTCGATGATAATCGTTGGCGCATTGCTCTCCAAGACATGTGGAAATTACAGGTCGATGACCTTCCACAAACGTCATGGCGACTTAAGGCGAACATCAATGCCTTGAGCGATCAATACATGCTCCGAGACTTTTATCAGAACTTGTATGAGTCCAACGCTGAGCCAGACAATACCATTGCGGTTGAGCGCACCAGTAGGACGTCGGCACTGACTCTGTTGCAACGCATGCCTCTCAATGATTTCTATATCACTGATCAGCGCACAGAGTTGAGTTACGACCATATCCGCACCCCATTGTTCGGTAGTCGAATTGCCTATGAAAGCCAGACGAGCATTGGTTGGATGCGCCAGGTTGTGCCTGCCGAAATGAGAGCTTCCATCAGATCTCGTTTGGATCAGATGTCCCCAACGAGTGAGAGTCGCGATTTCTGGGAACGTATGCTCGTCACGGATGGCTTCTTCCGTTTCCACACGTATCACGAGTTATCTACGACGGCGAAAGTCGCGAAGGTGATCAACCTTACCCCTAAAGTTGGCGCAGGCTATACGGGGTATATGGATTCCACAGGAGACTTGGGAACCTTCAACCAGTGGCTTGCTTATGCTGGGGTTGAAGCCAACGTCAAGTTCTCCAAGAACTACTCATCGGTGCAATGTGATTGGCTTGGCCTTGATGGGCTCAATCACATTATCCAGCCCTACGTGACCATGATGTATTTGGGAGCAGATGCCCTGAATACGACGTATCCCATGATAGATGGCAACAGCTCGACGACCAACCCGATGGCTTTGGATGTCGGGCAGATGTCAGACATCGACTCCATGTCGACACGGTCGATCTGTCGTTACGGGGTGAAGAACTTCCTGATGACGCAACGTGATGGCGGTCCCGCTCGTTGGATGACATGGGATTTGTTTATGGATGCCTACTTGCACAATACAGATAGCGACAACGATTTCTCCAATCTGTATTCCATGATGAGTTGGTCACCCTTGCCATGGTTCTCCTATGCCTCCACCGTGCAGTTCCCTCTGCTTGGAGATAATAAGAAAGACAACTATCGGGAGTACAACAACTCCATGTCCTTCCAACCGTTCAAACCATGGGAAATAACGGTCGGACACCGATATCTTGAGAAACACCCCATCCTGAGTGATAGTAATCAGCTGACATTGC
>CAYNVM010000003.1:0-55799 GCA_964400645.1 uncultured Akkermansia sp.
AAAAAAGTTGAAGAAATTTTGAACAAACGGACAAAAATAGAGTCTACACAATATCAGTAATACCTCTGGGCAAGGGGAAAGGAGAGAGTCCGCTTGTTTTCAGATCAGGGTGTTATTGAGTTTCATATAGGTAGTAGTTAAAGATCCCACAGACGAGAAGTTTGTGGGATCTTGTTACGTTTAGGGTCAGGCTTCGCCTGAAGTGGAAAGTGAGGAGTTTGCGTGTTGAGCGCGTTTTATTACTCCTCCCGATAGGCTTGGAAGGAGTAGGGGATAAAAAACACCTCCGAGGGGAGGCCCGGAGGTGTTGGGAGGAAGCTTCGTTTGAGGTTAATTTTTAGTGAAGGAGAAGACGCCAGCTGAGTCTGTGCTACTGACTCCTTTAACGTCAGCTTTAATCGTGTAGGAGTCCAGACCTGAACGGAGTTTCTCAACAGGGATGGTGTAGATATTGTCTTTATGTTCCCACCCCGTTGTGCCGTCGTGAACGTCTTCTGAGACAAGCTTATTGCCTTCGTACAGAGCGACTCGCTTGATCTGTAATGCGCTCTGACCTGATTTCCAGGTGAACTTGGCTTTGTACGTGCCTGCTTCCTTGATGATGTCAGAGACGTCAAAGGAGAAGGTCATTTCTCCGCTCGTCAGTTTCCATGACTGCCCAGAGTTGCCAGAAGTTCCCTTGGCGAGTCTGAGTGCTTCATCTTTGTATTTATTGAAGATCTCTGTGGCGACCGCATAGGTGTCACCCTCAGGTGTGGAGGTGTAGGCATCTGGTTGTGAATCCCACTGACGTTCGAAGTCATGGTCTTGCTTGCGGAAGTCATCGTCGACTTGAGAGCGTTCGAGTTGTCCATCAAGAACCTTCCCGTAGGACGTGAAGAAGATTTCCCAACGATGGGCATAGAAGTCCTTCATTAGCCCAGCCAGTTGACGGTGAGAGTAGTCGTTAAGGCCATCAATATTGCCGTCCCACGTGGTGACCAAACGCTTACAGGCTTGAGCCATGTTGTCTTTTTCTGGCTTGGTTTGCCCCTTGGCCAGAGCGTGTTCGTACATTTGACCGAAGCGCCATTGTGGGTAGGTGCTCAGGAGCTGGTCCGTGGCTTTGATGAGGTCGAGGAATTCGGCCGACTTGGTGTCGAAATCCTTTTTATTGTCCGCATCGTAGGCCTCCATGATTTCTTCCAAGAGAGGGCGAGCCATGTCCGAGAGCATCTGACGAACGATATCAATGAGGTCGTAGCGATAGGTCTCTTGTTTTAGGTAATTGGGGACGAGCTTGCCGGCCTTGATGAAGCTTTCCGCCGCATCAATAACGTCCTTAGTGTCGTAGTAAATGGTTCCCGATGACCACGTGGAGGCTTTCTGGACATTACGCCCGGGGCGAGCGCAGAAGATGGATTCCGTGCAACCTTCTTGTTCGCGGTTGGGGGAGTAGACGGAGCGTTCGAGAAGAGTGAGGCCCTTGACCAATTCTTCGTGGGCTTTCCCGTAACGAGACCTAGCGTATTCCTTCAACCAAGAGGCGATGCCTTCGTCATCGACGACTTCGTCCTTGGGTTGCCAGAGACGACGGAAGAAGTATTCGTAGTATAAGGGGTTGGTTTCCGTGCCTTCAGAGATAAAGCCCAGTCCTTGCAATTTGTCATTGCTAGAGAACTTTTGCATTTCCCCGAGTTGGGCAATCTTTTTGAGACTACCATAGAGCCCTTGGTTGCCACCGAAGTTGAGCAACTCCGTCCAGATCCAAGGGGTGTCGCTGAAGTTGCCGATTCGACTTTCAGGCATGACGCTGCTCATATTGCGGTCAAGAGTCAGAACGAGTGTGTGTTCCTTATCCACACCATCGATGAGGGCTCTGGTGGGGTTTTGATGCCATGCTTGGAGAACCCATGTACTGCCAGGTGCGGCTTTTTGCATGGCAGCTTGGACGCACTGAGCGGCTTCCGTGACGTTGATGTCACCCGACTGACCGCCTTCGTGGAAGAGGTCTCCTCCCAACATCGTAGGCTTCATGCCGTAGACCTTTTCCAGGTTCTTGTACCAGATGGCGGCAACTTTGTTGAAGGCCTTGGTGGTAGGATCGAGAACGATGGGGCGTGTGTGGCCACACCATTCGCCTTGAGGGACGTATTTGGCGTCGCCTTCCTTGAAGTAGTCGCCCAAGTCGTGAGGAACGAGTCCGACGAAGCCTTGCAGGACAGGGGTCATGCCATAGGCCTTCATCGTTGTGACGATCTGGCGACCTAACTTAGCTTCACGGTCGATGACTCCCTGAGTGAGAGGTCCCCCCATTCCTTCGAGGTTGCCCATGTTCCACCAGGCGGCGGCTGAGGGGTTGGGGATGAAGGCAAAGATTTTGTCTTCAGGATAGCCCAGATCTTTCAGGGTCAACTGCCATACCTTTTCTAGACCAGCTTGAACGAGGGCTAGATTAATGCCATTCATGGCCATTCGATCCAATTCAGTAGCCCATTCCTTGGGACCCCAGAAGGCTGACGTGTATGACAGGGTGCAGTAATTATAAGCGTAACGCCACTTCCATGGAGTCTCTACTTCAATGGGGCTTTTGAGGGCAGGAAGGTTTTTTGGAAGTTTGAGGCGGTTGCCATTCCATGACCAATTGAGACGAAGGACGTGACGCAAGTAATAGCCATATCCTGCGGCCAATTCGTTGGGATTGCCGGCTTCGATGGCAATCTTTCCTTTGTTGGCAGCGATTTTGAAACCAGAACGTTTGGGGTTCAGGGAAAGGGAAATTTGTTTAGAAAGTTCCGGCGTCATTTTTGCAACCAAAGCATCGACTGATGCGGTAGGAGAGGCGGCTATTGCAGGGGCAACCATGGCCACTGTGGCAGCAGCGCAGAAAAGAGAGGGAAGGCGGTTCATAGATAGTTGAGTATGGAGGTGAAACGTCCGGTACTTGGAGCAACTATGCCAAAAAGAGATGTCAAATCAATCATGAAGCTCGTCCCAAAAGGGATCTTTAAGGCATCTTGTTGTGCGATTTCCAGGTTATTACAGGAATATACATGAAAACGTGAAATGAGATATATCAATAGATTATATATGACTATGTTGTTGGCGCGGCCATAAGGCCTGACGATAGAGTGCCTAGGTAAAGCATTGATTGAGTGTACGCAATTTTGATATACCCTCGAGGTAACTGGAGGTTTCATGTCTAATCGATTTGCCATTCCCAAAAGCCTGAAGCGTGCTGATTTGTTGACGGTAGCTATCGTGTCTCTCTTGCTAGGATTGGTTCCTGGTTGGGTCAAGAATAGTGGTGACGAGTGGGAAGGAGTTGTTGAGTCTCAACAGCAAGAGGTGGCAAAGAAGCCGGCTGCGTCCAAGCCTGCTCGCAACAAGGGGACTCGAACGACCACAGCCAAGAACAAGGTGGCGGTTCGCTTTTTGCACATGAATTTGGAGAATTATATGGTGAACGAGGAGCCGAAGAGAAGTAAGCAGGAGAGTAAGTATAAGAGTGTTGCTTCTCGAGAGGCTGTGGCACGAGTCATTGCCGAGGCAAAGCCCGACTTGGTGAGTGTCTGTGAGGTGGGCGGACAGATTTCGTTGAATGACCTGAAAAAGCGTCTAGGGAAACAGGGCATTGATTATCCCTACCAAGCTGTTGTGGAACGAGTGGGGGAGGAAAGGGCGTTAGGGATTCTTTCGCGGTACCCTATCGTGAAGAATAATTCTTCGAAGAAGGTGTCTCTTCCCAATAGCTTAGCTGATGGCCCTCGTGATATGTTACGGGGAATCCTCGATGTCACTGTTAAAACGGACGATAATAGAGAATTCCGGTTGATTGGGGTTCACCTCAAATCGCGCCTCAATGGTGTGTCCAGAACGGAATCCGTGAGACGTCGCGAAGCGCAAGCCATACGAAGCCGCCTGGATAAGGCGATGCAGGAAGATCCTGACCTTCCTATTCTAGTGTCTGGAGATTTTAATGATGGACCAACGGATCCTTCTGTCGAACTCGTGAGGGGGACAAAATCCAGTGACCGAGGTATGTTTAGGGTTCGCCCGGTGGATAGTCGGGGTGAAGCGTGGACAATCACACACGATGAGGTCGATGCTTACTATTCCTACGATCATATCCTCGTCAACGATGCTCTCCGTGATCGTATTGGCGGGTCGAAAGCTTCATGTGGCATTGTGGACATTCCAGAATCGTCTCAGGCCAGTGATCACCGTGCCGTTTGGGTTGATCTGAAATGATCCCTTTACGGTCTAAAGCAAACGAGGCCATCTAGGTTGTTCTAGATGGCCTCGTTGTGTCTATGAGAAGAGGAGCTTATTCGTTGAAGAGATCGTCATCATCTTCAGAGCTTGCTTTAGGCTGAGCCTGAGAGGGTGACGGTTCTGCAGGGACTTCAGTGATCTTGGAAGGTACTGAAGGAGCACTTTCTTCAGTGTTTGAGGAAGAAGCGTTTTTATCCTTTTTGTTACCCTTGGCGTTCTTGGAGGGCTTGGACGACTTATTAGCTTTTGCAGGCTTAGCAGGAGCATCGTCGATGATTTCGATATCGTCGTCATCATCCACTGGCGCTTTAGCCTTGCTAGGCTTCTGCGGTTTGGCGACTAAGACGGATTTAGGCTTTTGAGTAGATCCGAAGCCATCCGAGGTGGAGTCATCCATGGGGAGGGAAGGGACAGGAGCATCGCCTACCATCAGACGCATGAGTTCTTGCACACGAGCGCTCTGTTCACGAGGATCCTTGGTCTTGCGGATAAGAGAGAGCATGTTCTTACTGGCCGTTGCTTCATCTCCATGCTTAAAGCAGTCCATTTCACATGCCCACAAGAGAGAATCCATCGTCTTGTTGGCTTCATCGGTGAGGTCTTCTCGTTTGTTTCCACTATTGCGTTGTGAAGAGGAAACGTAACCTCGAATTGTTGTTTTCTTCTTCGTTTGGTCGGAATTATTGGAACTGGAATCGTCATCGCCCTTTGTATCAGACATGTCCATGGTCAACTTAATGCGCTTGTTCCAAGCTTCACGAAGACCTGTTACATTATTCGTGTTACGGTAGGGAGGAAAGACGAGCTTTTCAAAGATATCTCCGATATTGGTGGGGGAGTCCGGGAAATCTTTTCCGCGGATTTGTCCGACCCCCAAGAAGGTTCCTACAGGTCCAGACAGAAGGTTGGAGCCCAATTCGCCTTTTTGCTCTTTAAGATTGGCGTAGTCATTGCTGATAGCAGAGACAATTGATAGAGCCGTTGTTGTTAACTTAGAATAATCAGGGTTTTCACCTTTGATGCTTGCAGCTTGAAGGCAAAGAATGGCCCATTGGCAACGGATTTTTAACGACTTCTTAAAAGCAGAGTTGCTTAGTTTATCTTTATTTTGATCTTTCCAAGCTCTCCAGTCCTTGTCCTTTTTGTTTTTATCATCGAAGAGAACTTTCTTACAACTCTTCTCATACAGATCAAGGGCTGCATTTTCATCTGAAGCTCCTGGTCTCAGTGCACTGAGTGCTGCTGTAACTACTTTATTTTCTGTACTTTCGTTACCTGCAAGGATTTGTTGTAACAGATTGACAAGAGTCGCTTTATCTTGAGCTGAAAGAGAGTCAGCAGAGGAGACTCCAGGTGACAAGAAGGCTAGTAGGCAGAGAGGGAGAAGACGTGGCAGAAGTTTCATCGTATCGTCCTTTACTATGACCTAATGAGAACGACCTGGCAAGATGGAAGTCCATAGCAAAAGTCTGGATCAATGACCACCGCGCCTAATGATGGCATCTACAGCTTTGACTATCAGAGATGATACGCGTTTTGCAGACGCTCTGCTTCCTGAAGTATTCTGAATATCCTCGTTTCCAATGTACGTGGTGAGCAGATGAGCTTTAGTGGTTACGGAGGGAAACTTGGCTTTGATGGTAATGAGTTCAGAGCGAGTCATTACGTAAACTTCAGAGGCATGTTCAATCATTTCCTCAGTGAGGGGTTGACGAGATGAAAGCGGAAGTTTCGTTTGTTGTTCCTCAAGGATGAATGAAACATCTGGATCAAAAGGATCTCCTCTCCAAGCGGCAAGACCTGCAGAGTTGCAGGAAATGTCTGTACGGTCACTGATCAGTTTGAGGCAAAGCGCATGGGCAATGGGGCTTCTGAAATCATGATTGGCACAGACGAAGAGAATGGCTCGATGTTGCGGAGCTGTGCTCTTCTTGGCGAAGAAACGTATCTTTGAAGGTTTCGGGGATTTCTTCTGTGTGTCCTCAGACTCGTTTTGAGGAGGCAAAGGCGTTTCATCTTTATTCTCAGAAACTGGAGCCGTTGTTTGCGATGGGGCAGAACGTTGCTTCGAATGCGGAATAGGGATGTCCTTTGGTTGATTGAATTCAATGACTTCAGAGGGAGCTGGAGGGGTGCGCCGTTGATTGTCAGTCTGCGCAGAAACAGATTCCTCAGTGGGTTCTTCCGTTGTTTCACCCTGAATACTTTCGGTTGGGTGGAAGAATAGAGAGACAATCCACAGGAAAAGGACAGCTACGATGGGCGATAGGAAAGGAAGCCACTCATGATTCATGAGTAGCAGGAAGATGGCCACAAGTAATGGAATAACGATGGCTACAGAAAAGAGCAGTTTGCGGTAAAACCCACCGAAGTGAATGGCACAAAGGGCGACAAGAATGGTATCGATGAGGACGATCCATTGGGTGGCGCTATCGGTGAGGTTGATCTTTTCTGGCGGAAGAGGAGCAAATCCTCTGAGGAGGCTACGAATTGTCCAAGCCGTTTGGAAGGCAAGGGGAGTCGGCCCAATTTCTGACTCAGAAGGCTCGTCTACGAGTAACGTTTTTATTTGTTTGAGCTCATCTTCAGACTCTGTATCGAACTGACTGGTTTCATCGCCAGAGTTGAGATCGATCAGTTTCTCTAGGCTGAACACTTTAGGTTTGAAATCCTGAGAAAGCTGAATGCGTCCCTGATTATCAATGGGTAGAGTTAGCTGAGAACCAAGATGTATGGCATGGCCAAGCTCGACGCTCAAATGTTCAGACGTAAGACCAAGACTTTGAAGCGTGGCAATAAGAGGGAAAGTCGGCATGACTTTATTTCCCCAACGGATAAATAATGGGGCGGATGAGTCCTTATTATCCGAAGAATCAAAGAGTGAGTCGTTTTCTATGATATAAGGAACGGTCAGCTCGTTGACGGCAAGCTGAGGAGAGTCGCCGTAGAGTTTGTTGGTTGGAGGCAGTTGTGAGATATCTCCTTGGATCTGATCGGGATTCAGCTCCCACTGTGCCCAGTAGGAGGGGAATTCAGAATCTCTGGCAGAGAGAGTCGTCTTTAGTCCAATGACTTTAGAACTAAATGAATTGAGTTCGTGAAGCACCGCATCATTGATGACTTCATCGGGGGCTTGATCCCAGACAAGGGGGGCAGAGATGGCGATGTGGTTCAGCCCATTGTGCCGAAGTTGGTACAAGAGGACTGCCCAGTCCATGGGTTCGGGCGGGTAACTCGCAAAGGTGTCGCTGACTGGCCCTTTGTGGAGAGAAAGAAGACCTACGTTTTTAGGCGTTGATTGTTGGTACGGAGTGATTTCAAAGTGGCTACTATCAGCCGTTTCTTGCCACTTAAATTTTCGTTCAGGATGTTGAAGCTTAAGCGCAACATGAGAGGGAACGCGATAGAGAACGCTGTATAGGGAATGCGTATTTACCCCAAGCAGAATGGCGATTCCCAGAGCTATCTGGAATAGCGCCACATAAAGCATTATCCTGAACTTTAACATGAAGCCAAATGACTTTTAGCGCTAGAAATAATAGGAGAGAGAACGGATTCATAATTCGTTCCGACAACGAGCTCCGCAATAGTGTCAAGAGTGGGGATGATCAGAGAGGCGTACCAGGCATGACCTTTGGTCCCATAATTGGCATATGCTCCTGTCGCTTGGAGAAGGCGTTGCAAGGCGCATTTCAGGAATAGCTGTTCGTCGAGAGCATGGCCTGTTATTTCTTCCCAGTCTTTCTTCAGATCATGGCGTTCTGCTAGACTCAGAGACGTGTAGGGATCATATAGCAGGGAGGCCAAATCATACTCAGCAAGACCTAAACGCATTCCTTGGAAATCAATCAAATAGGCCTGTTGATTGACAATGTGAATGTTTTGGGATTGAAAATCGCGATGGAGCAAGCACCGAGGGAGACTCGCTAGCTCTTCAGATAGTGATTTGAAGTGCGGATCTTGGGGCAAAATGCTAGGATCTTGCTGACAGATTGTCCCAATGACGTGTTCTGCAAAATACGACTGTTCCCACTCATACAAGTTGGAATCGAAGGGTGGTTGCAGAGGAAAATTGGTAGGCTCGGGGAGGGAATGTAGGAGGTGTAGTTCCTTTAAGGCCGAATCATAGAGAGGACGACGAATAGACCATGGGCGTGAGGAAAAGGAGAGCAAATTGGCATCGCCCAAATCTTCAGTAAACGCCCATCCACATCCATTGTCCTCCATATGGTAGTCGATGATTTTAGGGACATGGACACCAGAAGAGGATAGGAATAAGCCTACTGGGACAAAAGAATGGTTATCGGCCCTATCATTCGTCCATCTAATTCCAATGAGGGAGGATTGTGGCCAAGTTACTCTTGTGATCATGCGCCCCGAGGCTCCTTGGGTAATCAGGCGGACATGGCAGTCCGAGGGTTGCAGGTGAAAACGACGAGTTACGTAGTCTGCGAAAAAATCCAAGGGAGCGGAAGTTGAAGGGGATGAACAGGTGTTAGTCATGGAAGTACCTGCGTTTATGACACAGAAGATGGCAGAAATAACTCGTAGCGATTGTCCATGAAATCAATAGAGTCGCAAGCAAAAATGCCGTTGTCTCCGAGTCTCAATCGGTCTGGCTATGAAAGTTTCAGTTTGCTTTCTGCTTTTGTTTTTGTTTGATTTCGTAATTGTACATTAAATTGTAACATGTCTCAATCAACTCCCTCTCTTCCTTCAGGATTTTTAGTAGAAGGCTATTATATAAGCAAAGTTGTTCGCGAAGAGGGTGATAGTATTCTTTACGAAGCATCTGCCCCTGATGGTCAGGCTGTGCTGATCAGAGAATTCTGTCCCCATGGTTTAGCTCAACGCGATCCCGAATCAGGTAAATTGCGGTATGCAGTGGACGACGAGGTCCGAAATGAACTGATGAGCCGGAAAGAAAAGTTTGATGAGACATTCCCACCAGGACCGTTAGGACAATTTGCCTCACTTGGTACGGTTTACAATATCGATCCCGTTCAAGTAGAACAGCCTGTTGCAACAAGGAGCTCAGGTGTAAAGCCAGTAGTAGTTTCAAAGAAGAAAAAGGATAATGCCTTATTCCGCAATCTCTTGATCCTTTTAGTTGTTTTGGGTGGGGGGTATTTCGGCTATCAGAGTTTGCTAAGCACGAGTGATTCAGATGATCATCAATCTAAGGTCACGAAGAAATCTCAAGGGAGTCACCACAAACAGGTTGTCGAAACAACTCCAAATGAGACTGATGTTCAACAAAGTTCTGACTCAGAGAACCAGATCGCTGAGGAGCAGGACGATTCGAATGAGGCAAGCGCTAATGCCGAATCTGATATCGTCAGTCCGGAAGATGCAGGGGCGGAAGTCCCTGCTGCCAACGTTGTTGAAGTCTCTACGCCAGATGTCTCTGAAGAGGTTGATGAACAACCTGATGTGGTTGCGAAGGATGAAGGAGCCGTTACAAAAGCTAAAAAGAAGGATAAACCCCAGGAAGGACGCAGAGAGGGGAGGAAAAATAGTGGGAAGATTGATCAGCTTGCGGTCCAGCAATGGATCAAAACCTATGCTAAACGTATTTCAGAATCTGAATTTAATAAGAAGTACTCTGACGTGTGGCAAAGCTGGTTTGGTGACAGTGATGAAGTCGCTCAGAAATATATCACTGTCCTGGGACCTTTAGGGATTCGTGCTCGCCAGTTGGATTCGTCTTGGAGTAGTGTGCAAGGGTTTAAGAACCTATTCCCTAAGAGTTTGTGTGATCCAGATGGTGAGCTGGTTCTTAATGGTTATACGGTCATCAACACCATTGCAGGTGGACCTGGGGACGGTAAGGTAAAAGAAGGAGACTTTATTATTGGGGTCGATGGTCAGTTGCTGAAATCAGCAGCAGGCGTGGAAACTAAGTATGGCCCTTATCAACACCAAGGTACTCGAGGCTTGGACCTTCATATGGGCTTACTTGTTGATAAGGCAGAGGGAGTTGGAAAAATTAAATTGATGGTTATTCCTGCCGAAAATTTGGACAAGCTTCCGCCCCTGAAGAACAAATGGCGGAATGTGGTGCCACAGACCAAGGTGGATAAAGACTTTGACCTTTCTGTTCCAGTGAAGGGTGGTCAGATTGTTCGTCTCATTGTTGATGATGGAGGCAATGGTATAGGATCTGATGGCTTTGAATGGGAAAACTTGCGCTTAGAGGGTCCTAAGGGGACTGTGTCTTTTGATAAGCGTCAACCTTGTGCCTATAATGTTGGGTATGGGCAAGCCAAGTTTAATCCAGAGACTCATCGTTGGTTTGCTCACGCTAACTCTGTATTGGCTTTTGAAATTCCTCAGGGTGAATGGACTTTGAAAGGTAAGAGCGTTAAAGCTCCTTATGCTTCTGTTAACTACAAAGTTGATGTTTGCGACAACAATGATGTTCCTGCCGAAATTAAAAAATTCTGCAAGAATGTTGAGCTGAAGATTGATCGCATCGGGTCTTATGCGGATGGCTTCCCGAACAAGTGTCCTAAGTCCAGAGCCGTGGTAGAAATGCTGTCTCAGTGGTTGCTTGCCCAACAGAATGACGATGGCTCTATTGACCACTACGGTGGGTATACAACGAAGCATTTTGACACAGCGCTGGCTGGGCTTGCATGGATGTCTACAGGAGAAAAGAAATTTGATCCTGCGATTAAGAAGGCTGCTGAATATTGTGCTTTCTCAGGTACTCAAGACTGGTGGGCAGTGCCTGCTGGAACTGAGGTCGTGTTCCTCTCTGAGTACTGGTTACGCTATCGAGATGACTCCATTTTGCCAGCATTGAGAAACCAAGTAGAGAGAATGAAGAATGAAATGCTCTATGGTGAATTTGCCACAGGGCACGGTATTCACCCTGGCTATAGAGGGACTGGGGTTAGTATTGGTGGTTCTACGATGACGTTAGCATTGGCAATAGCAAGCCGTACTCCTGCCAAAATAGACGACGGTATTGCAGACAAGATGCTTGATCGAGCCCAGGAACTCTGTCCATCAGGATTCGGACCATATGGGCGTCGCGCTGAGACATTACAATTTACGCCCAACCTAGAAACTGGTGGAACGTACTCTGGGCGTCATGGCCCCTATTTCTTAGGGTCAATTATTGCGGGAGGCCCCGAGTTATTTACTCGTAACTGCCGAGCAATGTATGCCAATGGACCAATTGGGGGGGCTGACCAAGGTCACTCATCAGAGACACTGAGTATGTTGTGGGCTATGCCCTCGTATTGGGTGGCTTCTCCTGAGACCTACTATAAGAGCATGGAGTCTTATCGTTGGAAGTTGACCTTGCTCCGTGCGTTTGATGGTGGGCTTATTTTCAACCCTAACCGAACCGAGTATCAGGGCGCAGAACCGTGTTTGCAGGTCTTTATTCGCACGGCAGCGTGGATTCTTGGACTTTGTGCAGAACGTCAAAATCTGGCTATTACAGGTAAGCCTGAATTCCGTGCTAAGAGTTTCCGCAATGTTCCTCCGATCTTTGATCACGAATCGCGTCTCATTCACACATATACACGTAACTGGGCCATTGCCTCAACTGTCTTGGGTGCAAAGGCTCCCGAAGGTTTGAAGAGTATTCGGGAACAACTGAAGAAGGTTCCTATTCAAGCGGGATGTCGCTATCCGTTGATGGAGATTATTTCTAAGAATGGGTTGGCTGTTGCTAAGAGTATTCTTGCCTTGAAGGATGTTGATCCTTTGCTGAGAGCGTATTGCGCTGAATTAGTCCTAGGTGTCGATATTCGTCTGACGTGTGAGCCCAAGACCGATGGCGATAAGATCGTTTCTGGAGAATATACATTTGCTGTTGATGTTCAGCAACCAATGAGTGGACGAGCGATTGGACTGAGAGATAAAGAAGAAGAGAAAAAAGCTCTTGAACTTTTGAAGTGGCCATTTGAAGGTTCCGTTACCTTTGAGGGAGGCAACATCTCTGGGCTGACACCTGTCACATGGGATTCAAAGTCTAATTACAAAGATGAGTTTAATGTGTTTTCTTCCAAGCAGGAACTTCCTGGCCCTGAATTGAAAGAGCCCATGAGTATGAAGGCTCACATCAAATACAAAGTGGCTGATGTTGAGTTTGATTATGTTCGTCCTCTTAAGGTTGGGGCTTTTGAAGCAGGATGCGGCGAAAAGGAACGTAAGGTGGTTAATGATCGCCATTTCTGGGTTCCTGGTATTCTGTATCGTGACCATGGTAACTGGGGAATGAACTTCTATTTACAGGACGGGACGTTTATTTCATCTGCCACGCAGGGGAACCAAGTTATTGTGCATGAAAAGGTCAAGGGAAGTAAGGATGAGAAGGTTTGGGTGAGCCCAAATGATGCTAGCTTACTCCAGGGTTCTAAGTGCCTCTTCCTTGTTTCTACCGATTGGTTCGGATTGGAAGTCCGTTGTGCAGAATTGAAGTTGCTGAATAATGGGAATCAGGAAATTCATGACTACAAGGTTAAGACTTCGGCCGAAGGCGATATTGATACGAAGGATTTAGTCGATTCAGATTCGACAACCTTTACGACGTTGAAATATCCAGAAAAGGAAGGTGAAAGTCTTGATCTAGACATTACATTGCCTAAGCCAATTCCTGTGCGGGCAGTAGATGTTCGCTTGAAGGAAGGTTCTTCTCGCCTTGTCATCGAGGCCTTAAAAAATGGGAAAATGGTACCTGTCTATTGGGGAACTCAAGGCGCGTCTACGGGAGGTGCTGAAAAGACGATGGAAGAAATGTTTAGCGGTAATAGTGAGGTCCAGCGTATGCTTACTCTCCCTGGCAATGGCTGGATCAAGTCTATTCGTGCTTTTACTCCTGTCACGACAAACAAACTTCGCGTTAGATTCATTAGAGAGAATAAGAATCAGAAGGGCGGAGAACTTAAATTGTCAGAATTGCGAGTTTACACGACATTAGCAACCAAACATAAAAATAAGGAGTCTGCTAATAAGGCCAAGCCTCAAGCCTGACGTATACAGCCCTAACAGGTCTTCTTCTGTTGGGGCTTCCCCTGAAGGGTTGTTAAAGAAATATTAGCCGATCTTAGCTATAACTGATAGAGTCAAGTTGTAAAGAGAACTCCATCAGACGATTCCGTTATGGGTGAACTTGGTTTCCTAACTACGTATGCAAAGGAAATGGAGGAATCCTCTTTTTCAATTTGACAGAAAACAAGAAATGGAGATATTAGAAAGTATACAGGATTGTGACACAGTAGCTTTCTAGCTCTCAATCCTATAATCCAATCTTAGAGTCATATGAATTTGAAGTTTCTCGTTGTTGCTATTGCTTTGCTAGGACTGTCTTCCTGTGCTTCAAGAGATTCTCTGAGAGACCCCTGGAGTTATTACAGCCCCAAGGGTGATGGTGGTTATACTTCTTCTAGCTACTCTCACAAGTATCACCCCAAGCGTGCTTATTCGCCTAATAGAAATTATGAATCTCCAAGTGGTAATCTAGGACGTTTTTCTAAGTCTCAACAAGAAGATTATCAGGCGGTTAAGACTTCTAGTAGCTCAACTCGTTACTACAGACCGAGTGAGACCTACCAACCTAGCCCCGTCCGTTATTCAGAACCTGTTGAAACATATGAGTCTTCAGGTCGTAGTAATTTAGGTCGCTTCTCTAGACCTAGTGAGGATTATAGACGTACAAATAATTTAGGCCGTTTCTCTTCTAGATCCTGATTGATAGCTGAAATTATCCCTTCTCTGATGATCTGTGGCCCTTTGTGAGGCAACTGTGAAGACGTTGCCGACCCAACTGTGGCCGTTAAGTAGTAAGTCGAGCCCTATCTCCTGAACAGGAGATAGGGCCATTTCGTACTACGTTTTAGGCATGATATAGGGGTAATGTCATAAGCTAAAGCTGACGTAAGAGCTATAAATGATAGCAACATAGAAGGAAGGTGTAGCGACCCGAGATCTAGTTCGTAACAGAACGAGATTTGTTACGATAAGGAAATCTCCACATGTCATAAGAGTACCTACGATGGTGTGAAGGATGGTTTTAAGGACTCCTCCTCGATCGAATTGCTGTAGGGGAAGGCAGACTAGGAAATTGCTTTCCCAAAAGGGCTTGCTCGGGTAGGATGACGCAAAACTTCGACAGGGGTGCACTAGATGCTGAGATCGGACTGAGGTTCGAGACCCTAGGAACCTGATAAGGATAATTCCTTCGTAGGGAGATCGCGAGCTTAGTCGCAAGCATTTGAGTGAGCACTGGAGGAGTTTATTAGTCACTGATCGACCTCCATGACAGCCTCCAATCCATCACCTCGTTTAAGCTATCCAGGATCTGTACGTTCATACGTATCAGGGACAATTCATCCAGATATTCGAGTGCCGTTCCGCGACGTTGTTTTACACGATACTGTTTTTCCTGATGGTAAAACGGAATCAAACGCACCTGTCCGAGTCTATGATTGCTCAGGGCCTTGGGGTGATCCAGATTTCCACGGCGATGTCAATCAGGGCATCCCGACATTACGATCTAGTTGGATTGCCAAGCGTGGAGATATCGAGTCTGTTTCTGCTATTAATGGGCAAGGGGTTGTTTTGCAGGCTAAGGCAGGAAAAGGAGTGACTCAACGAGACTATGCTCGTCAGGGGATTATTACCCCAGAGATGGAATTTGTTGCTATTCGAGAAAACTTAGGGAGAGAGGCCGCATTCAAAGCCGTCTACGATAAGTTCCCTAGTGAAAAATCACGCCCAGAATCAGCGAGCATAGTGTTAGATGCATTGACTGCTATGCCACGTCCTTCTGAGCTTGAGGCTCAGGAAGGCTTTAGCCCGAGAAGTCTCACGAGACGAAATAGACTAGATTATCAACACGCTGCAGAGAAACGTGGCAGTTCGCACATGCCTGCTTTCTTTACTCCAGAGTTTGTGCGTGATGAAGTCGCCTCTGGTCGTGCTCTTATCCCTGTCAATATCAATCATCCGGAATGCGAGCCCATGATTATTGGACGCAACTTCCTCGTGAAGATTAATGCGAATATTGGGAATTCTGCCTTGGGCTCTAGTATTGAGGAAGAGGTGGAAAAATTGCGTTGGGCGATTCATTGGGGAGCAGACACTGTGATGGACTTATCAACTGGTAAAGACATCCACGCGACTCGTGAATGGATTCTGAGAAATTCTCCCGTTCCTATTGGGACTGTGCCTGTGTACCAAGCCCTTGAAAAGGTGAGTGGCCGTGTGGAACTCCTTTCTTGGGAAATTTTCCGAGATACGTTAATTGAGCAAGCTCAGCAAGGGGTCGATTATGTGACCATTCACGCAGGTCTTCTTCACCGATTTATCCTTCACACGGCTCGGCGTATGACGGGTATTGTATCTCGTGGTGGCTCTATTATGGCGCAATGGAGCATGATCCATCAGAAAGAAAATTTCCTTTACGATCATTGGGATGAAATTTGCGAGATCCTTGCTACCTACGATGTGTCTGTTTCTATTGGCGATGGCTTGCGCCCTGGTTCCATTGCTGATGCCAATGATTTTGCTCAATTGGCCGAATTGGAGATTCAAGGTGACTTAACTAAGAGAGCCTGGGATTGTGGAGTTCAAGTGATGAATGAAGGCCCTGGACATGTCCCCGTTCATCTCATTGAAGAGAATATGAATAAGCAGTTGGAATGGTGTATGGAAGCACCTTTCTATACTCTTGGACCATTAGTGAGCGATATTGCTCCAGGCTATGACCATATTACCGGGGCTCTCGGTGGTACTGTTATAGCTCAACAAGGATGCTCAATGCTGTGCTATGTGACACGCAAAGAACACTTGGGTTTGCCCGATCGTGAGGATGTCCGCGAGGGTGTTGTGACATATAAGCTGGCTGCCCATGCTGCCGATTTGGCAAAGGGACATCCTTTTGCTCAATACCGTGATAATGCTCTATCTAAGGCTCGTTTTGAATTCCGTTGGGAGGACCAATTCAATCTAGCTCTTGACCCTCAGCGTGCTAGAGAATACCACGATTTGACTCTTCCCCATGCTAATGCCAAACAGGCCCATTTCTGTTCTATGTGTGGGCCTAATTTCTGTGCCATGCGACTTTCCCAAGACATCAGAAAGATGGATCAGATGAAAGATTCTGACCATCAGACTGAAGAGTAAAAAGCATACATACTTATTCTTTTGAGCCCTGGCAGCTGTTTCAACTGTCAGGGTTTTCTATTTTCCCTCTTGACATGTGTTCCGTACGCTTGTACGGGTTGTTCCGTACAAGCGTACGGAACATGAAAGAAACAGCAGAAGAGACCTTAATTCAGTTGGGATTGTCGAAATTGAGTAGTGTCGGAGTACGAGGACTGAAGGTCCGTCGCCTTTGTGACGAGGTTGGGATCAGTCCTGGTACATTTACAACGCATTTCAAAACGAGGAGAGAGTATATCGATAGAGTTTTGGAAGCGTGGTATGAACCATTGCGAGGTAGGGTGGAGGACTACATGCTAAGCAGTGAAGGTCATCCTATAGATCAGCTGAGAGCTGTATTAGTGTCAACAGCAAGATTCTTTCGAACTAATGCTGGGGAGATGTTGCAATTAATGATGGATGTAAAAGCGGGTGAAGTTGGAGTTCAGCATTTGCTGAGTGTTGCCAGCCTAAACCATATCAAGTGGATTCGTGTGGCGATATCCAACTCCCAAAAAGCGGGAGAAATTGTCCAAGCTCCAATTGACCAGATTTTACTCTATCTATTCGGGGGGACGAACTTCCCGACTTTAATATACCATTTATTTCCATCCTCTGTGGAAAGAGATGTCGAAGAATTTGCTCGCGTAGTGGAATCGCTGACAGAAGAAGAAAAAGTGATTCAGCGTCTTGATTGGGCCTTACAAGGAATAAAAGCTAACTAGAAAGGAAGGTAAGCTGTGAAGAAAATAATCATTATACTTGCATCTCTTTTCCTAGTCGGAGGAGTGGGATGGTGGTTTCAAAGACAAACATCTCCTAACGAGGATCTTGTTTTAAGCGGTAACGTTGATATACGGAGCGTGTCTCCTTCATTTCGAGTATCGGGGAGACTTCAAGAGTTGACTGTTGATGAGGGAGATCAAGTTACTGCTGGGATGGAACTGGGTTGTTTGGATTCTGAACCCTATGAAATCGCCTTACAACAAGCGGAAGCGGCTAGAGATGTCGCCGCTACTGCAATAAAACAAGCCGAGAAGAATGCGGCTGCGCTTAAAGCTCAACTAGATTTGCGACGGGAAGGTTACCGTGCTGAAGAAATAGAAAAAGCTCGCGCCCAATTGGCCGCACAAAAGGTCGAATTACAGAATGCAGAGAAGGAGTATGTGAGGTATCAGAGGTTGATTACAACGCATGCTATTTCCCAACAGCAACTTGATGTAACTGAACGTAATTTCCATAGCCAACAGGAGTTGGTGAGGTCTGCTCAAGCTCAATTGGATCTCATGGAACGAGGGTATCGTCATGAGGAAATTGCTCAAGCTGAGGCTCAATATGAGGGAGCTCTTGTAGCTGTTGATGAAGCAAAAGCTAGATTAAAATCATGCGACGCAAATCTGAGACAAGCTAAGCTCAATTTGTCTGACACGAAGCTAATTTCACCATCTGATGCTATTGTTATGACTCGAAATATCGAGCCAGGAACTCAACTGGGAGTGGGAACGTCTGTTTTGACTCTTTCTTTACGTCATCCTGTTTGGGTTCGTTCTTACATTGATGAATCCAAACTGGATAAGGTTCGTCTTGGGCAGGAAGTAAAGGTTCGTAGTGATGGTGGCAATGAATACCAAGGTAAGATCGGTTATATTTCACCGCAAGCTGAATTTACTCCTAAGACGGTGGAAACAAAGGACATCAGGACGACGTTGGTATACCGCATGAGAATCATAGTTTGCGGAAATACTGAAAATCTAAATCAAGGTGCTCCTGTAAGTGTCATTGTACATTAATAGTTTACTATTATCTAGTAGGTAAAGTGATATGTCTCTAGTAGATGTCCGCCAACTAAATTATCGCTTTAAAGGAGAAAGCGATTATGCTTTGAAAGATTTGTCTCTCAATGTTCAGTCTGGAGAGATTTTGGGATTAATTGGCCCAGATGGAGCGGGAAAAACTACTTTATTACGTTTATTGTCGGGAGTACTCAAAGCGGAGTCTGGCTCAATATCTGTATTAAATGGAGATCCTTTGAAGAATCATGCGCAACTAAGTCATCACATTGGATACATGACTCAGCGCTTTAGTTTATATGAGGATTTGACTATTTCTGACAACATCTCCCTGTACGCTAATTTGCACGGAATTAGCAAGGAAGAGGCTAACATACAAGGAAATGAATTGCTGAAATCAGCAGGTTTATTTGGGTTTCAAGATAGGCTAGCAGGGAAACTATCTGGAGGGATGAAACAAAAGTTAGCTTTGATATGCGCTATGCTTGGTTCTCCGGAGTTGATGTTCTTAGACGAGCCTGGAGTGGGGGTAGATCCTTTGTCTCGAAGAGAACTGTGGAAATTAGTTGAGGATGCCTCTAAGCAGAAAAACCGAGGAATTATTTGGGCTACAGCTTATCTAGAGGAGGCTGCCCGTTGCCACAGGGTATGTATTTTGCACGAAGGAAGGGTTCGTTATTTGGGTACTCCAGATGGTATTTTAAGAGATTTACAGGATAGGGTTTTTTCTTTGCCTACACCAGTCTCTAAACGAATGCAGACTCTCAGATGCTTACAAGCAAATCCTAACATATCTGATGCTATGATTAAGGGATCTGATATCCGTTTTATGCTACGCAGTGATCCAGACGGATTTGTCCTTCCTGATGGCGCTGTATCTGTGAAACCTAATTTTGAGGAGGCCTTTATTAACTTATTAGGACTCCAATTGAAAACTAAGCCTTTCATACCTACATCTGAGCCAATTGATACAGAAAATCCTGTAGTTATCAAAACAGAGGGATTAACAAAGCAATTTGGAAATTTTGTTGCAACGGATCATCTGAACATCGCCGTACATAGAGGGGAGATCTTTGGACTTCTTGGAGCTAACGGAGCAGGGAAAACAACTGCTTTTCGTATGATGTGTGGTCTTCTCGCTCCTACTGAAGGTAAGGCCGATATTATGGGAATTGATCTTAAGAGTGATGCTAGACGTGCTCGCTCTCACATAGGTTATATGGCTCAGAAATTTTCTCTATATTCCAATTTAACTGTTAAACAAAATTTAAATTTCTTTGCATCTATTTATGGACTTAAAGGAGATAAAAGGAAAAATCATCTCAACGAAAGTATAGAGAAATATGATTTAGAACGTTGGATGCATCATCGATCAGGCTCTCTTCCTTTGGGAGTGAAGCAGCGCCTATCAATGGCATGTGCAACACTTCATCATCCAGAATTCCTCTTTCTTGATGAACCGACTTCTGGAGTTGATCCTTTTGCAAGACGAGAGTTTTGGGAGGAGATCAATGATATGGCTTTGCGTGGTGTTACAATTATTGTGACAACACATTTCATGGATGAGGCTCAGTATTTACATCGTATGGTCATTATGGATCGTGGCCGTGTTATTGCTGAAGGTTCCCCTGAAGAGCTAAAGAGGCAGGCATCAACTTCCTCTCTACCTAACCCCGATATGGAAGAGGCATTTATTCACTTTATTTCTAGGCAGGAAGAAAGATCATGAAACATCTCATACCTCTTGTAATCAAAGAGCTGAAGCAGATCCGTAGAGATGTGTCTGCTATCATATTGGCTTTTGTTCTTCCTATTCTTATGATTATCCTTTTTGGATATTGTATCAATTTAGATTCAAGTGTCACAACATTGGCTTTGGTGACTGAAGACGAAGCTCCTGTGGCTCATAGTTTAATTGAGCAGGTAACAGGATCTAACAACTTTAAAGTATTTCGTGTGAGTGACCGTACTACGGGATTAGGTATGCTTCACAAGGGTGAGGTGGACGGGATGTTGATTATTCCCTCAGATTTTTCTAAGGCCTGTACGATGAGAGAGGAAGTCAAACTCTTACTTGCAACAGATGGAACTGTTCCTAATACGGCTCAATTCACCTCGTTGTACGTTCAAAGTATTGTGCAGAGTTGGCTAGCATTACAACATCATCAGGCATCGAAGATAACTGTTAAACCTCTTTACCTTTATAATCAGGCTGCTATTAGTCGCTACTACATATTGCCTGGAGCTATTGCAGTGGTCCTTTCATTCGTTGGCACTTTGCTTACGACAATGGTTGTGGCTCGAGAATGGGAACGGGGTACTATCGAGGGTATTTTGTCTAGTTCAATTGGACGTTTTGAATTTATTCTCTCTAAGTTGATCCCTTACTTTATCTTGGGTATGGGAGCTATGACGGTTTGTTCTGTTACGGCTATATTTCTTTTTCATGTTCCCATGAGAGCTTCGATTTTTTTAGTTATTGGGATATCTTCAATTTTTTTACTTAGTGTACTGTCTATTGGATTACTTATTTCAACTCTGGTCCGAGCGCAATACACGGCATCCCTTATCGCAATGAATGTCTCTATCCTGCCGACTATAATGTTATCGGGATTTATTTATGAGATCTCTAGTATGCCTTCTTGGGTTCAGTGCATTAGCTTATTTATCCCTGCCAGGTATTTTTCCAATAGCCTTTCATCTCTCTTCTTAGCAGGTAATTCTGGAAGCCTTCTTGTTTTGAATACTGTGTTCTTAGTTATATCTGCCATTTTCTGGTTAGGATTAGTTTATATTTTGACACCTAAACGGTTAGACGAATGAATATCCAACGTATACTCGCTCTTATCTTAAAGGAACTTCAGGAGCAGTTCAGCACGAAACGTGGCATCTTTGTTGTAGTCATTCCAGTGCTGATCCAGACCCTTATTTTCCCTTTTGTTGTGACAATGGATGTAACTCATTGTCCTGTTTCTGTTCTCAACGACGATGCAGGTAGGCATTCAGTGGAATTGATCCAACGTATAGCAGCTGCTCCATACATTTCGTCTTTAACTCAAGTGTCCGGGCTTGAAGAGTTGAAAAGTTCTCTGGTGGATCAGCAGGTCATGATAGGGTTACATGTCCCTTCTGACTTTAGTTCTAAAATTGAACGGGGGGAAACTGCAACGATTCAAGTGTTAGGAGATGGCCGCCGTTCGAATAGTTCACAAATTGCAACGGGATACATCAACTCTATAGTATCCACAATGAATACGGAGATTACGTCGAGTGATGGGGTGTCTAAGCAACAGGCGTTAACAAGGCATCTCTATAATCCAGAACTTGAATATAGATGGTTTATTTTGCCATGTCTGTTTGGATTGCTTGGTATGATCACTACCCTCAATATTTCCACGATGGCGGTAGCTCGTGAACGTGAAGATGGAACCTATGAGCAGTTGTGCGTTACCCCCATGAGTCCTTTGGAAATCTTGATAGGCAAAACTGTTCCCTCGACTCTTATTGTTTCGGTTCAGTGTTTTCTTATTCTCATAATGGCCGTTTGGGTCTACCAAGTCCCTCTGTTAGGATCACTTCCTGCTTTGTTCAGCTCAGTTATTATGTATTCCCTGTCGCTAACAGGGGTTGGTTTTTCTATTTCTTCTCTTTGTCGCACACAACAACAGGCGTTTGTTGGTATGTTTTGTTTCGTTGTTCCAGGACTTCTCTTATCGGGGTTTGTTTCCCCTGTTCAAAATATGCCTGAACTATTGAGAGTTTGCTCGGTAGCAGATCCCTTATATTACATATTTATTGTGCTTAGAGGTATTTTTCTGAAGGGATATACATTGAGAGATATTTTGCCATATTTAGGAGCGTTTGCGACAATTGGTTCAATTTCTATGTTGATTGCATATTCCATTTTGCGGTTGAAGCGAGCTTAACCATGGGAAGTCATCCTTTGATGTTGATCTATGGAGGTCATATGGTAAGCTAAAGCGAGAACAATAGGATCATAAATACATGTCGTCACGGTTCATTCTTACGCTTAGTTTTTCTGTCTTAGCAGGCATGTCTATTGCTTTATCTGATGCCAATGCACAAACATCAGATGTCAAACATACTAAGCAAGCAACCCCGACCTTGACTCGATTTGAACCGCAGGTAATTCAGACTGAGCTTTGTCCTTCTGGTGTCGCTTTTGATGGAGATACAATGTACATCTCTTTTCTAGGCAAAGAGTATAAGCCCACAGAAAAGGACGACGATGGTTTTGTTGGGAAGATGGTCATCGGGAAGGACACTGAACCCACAATGTTGACAAAACCGACGGTTTACGCAGCTCCTAAGGGTATAGCGGTAGATAAGGAAGGAATCTACGTAACAGACTTAGACAATGCTTATGCGTTGGTTAAAGAAGATGGGAATTTAGACGGTGCCATTAATGTCTCATCAGATTTGCCCATGACCTACCTCGATGGGTTGGTCTCATTGGGTGATGGGCGTATTATCATGGCTGCTCGCGATCTTAATCGTATCTATATTGCAGACACGAGATCGATGACATATGCGGAAATCGTGACTAAGATTCCTTTGAACGCTCCGAGTAGCTTAGCTTGGGATCCCAAGAAACGCTTGCTGTATGTAGCGGAATTTGCATCAGTTGAAAAGAATGGTAAGGAAGAACCTACGGGTCGTCTCTTGTCTGTTAATATTCTGACTGGAGATGTCACTCCTCTTGAAGGGGTCGCAGGTCGCAAAATCCTAGGAAAATTCAGTGGTATTGCTGTGGATGGGGATGACGTTTACTTCAGTGACTGGACTCAGGATGGTAAGCCTGAAGTTATCCGCAGACTTGAGTTAAAGAGTGGCCGTGTTACGAGTGTCGCCACTCAGGCCATGAGAGGACTCGTTCATTTTGTCCTCCGAGGTAATCAAATTATCGCTCCTTCAGTGACAGAAAAGAAAATCTATATCTTCGATTTGAAGAAGAAAAAGTAAGCTGGCATTGAGCCAGTCAGACAGATTTGTCGTTTCCAAAGAGTGTAGAAAAGGGTAGAGTACAGGGCATGCAAACGCCTTATTGTGCTAGCCCCTTCCGCTATACTCGCCGTATCACTCGTGAAGTGATGGTTGGGTCATTAGGTGTCGGAGGGAAGAATCCTATTCGGATTCAATCCATGTTGACATCTGACACTCGAGATACTGATTCCTGTGTAAGAGAGGCTCTTGGGTTAGCAGAGGCTGGATGTGAGATTATTAGATTAACTGCACAAACTAAGGCTTTTGCTGCTAATCTGGAAAATATAGCAAGAGAATTGCGTGCTGCTGGGTGTCAAGTTCCTCTGGTCGCTGATATCCATTTTAAACCAGATGCAGCTATGGAAGCTGCTAAATGGGTAGAAAAAATACGTATTAATCCTGGTAACTTTGTCGATAAGAAGAAATTTGAAGTTCGGGACTATACGGATTTAGAGTACGAAGCTGAACTTGAACGCATTCGGTCGGAGTTTACTCCTTTAGTGTTATTTTGTAAGGAACATGGGCGCGCTATGCGTATAGGCTCGAACCATGGTTCTCTTTCTGATCGAATTTTGAATCGTTATGGTGACACGCCCGAGGGTATGGTGGAAAGTGCACTAGAATTTGCTCGGATCGCTCGGGATTTGGACTACCACCAATTGGTGTTTTCGATGAAGTCATCCAATGTGAAAGTCATGATTGCGGCCTATCGTCTGTTGGTTGCCCGACTGGCAGAGTTGGGAGCTGACTGGAACTATCCTATCCATTTGGGGGTGACTGAAGCTGGTGGTGGTGAAGATGGGAGAATTAAAAGTGCTATTGGGATTGGTTCTCTCTTGGCTGATGGTATTGGTGATACTCTGCGCGTCTCATTGACGGAAGATGCAGTTTGTGAAGTTCCTGTTGCGTATGCTCTAGCTGCTCCATTCCAACCTCAAATTAAGGAAAATACTCCTGCGTTATCATCCCCTGAGCCCGTTGTTTCTTTTGACCCGTACACTTTTATCCGCCGTTCACCTGGTTTAACTTCTTGTTATGGTGTTCGTTTAGGGTGGAACGAACCTGTGCGCGTGGTTGTGTCGCATGAAGCATTTGCAGAATTAGATAGAGAGCGCGATGCTTTGGGAGAAATGACTCCAGAAATCGATCTGTCCAAACTGGAGCCTGTCACCATTGATCCCAGAGACGATCAGGCTGTCGAGTCTCTTAAGGCCCTCCCAGAACCTACAGTAGTGACAGTTGCTGATGGGGTAAAAATGGATGTAATCCCTGCATATAGGCTTTTGGCTTCTAAAATAGAGTCCCGTCACCCTATCCTCTTGAAGGATACATTTTCTCTTAGCCCTGAACAGCAAGAAGACGCTCTGTTGATAGCTTCTCGCAACATTGGTTCATTGCTGTGTGATGGAATTGGTGATGCGATTTTTGTCCGTGGAGTGAAGGATTCTCATGAAGCACTATTCCTTTCTTACAACATCTTGCAGGCTACAGGGACTAGACTGACCAAGACTGACTATGTTTCATGTCCATCATGTGGTCGTACTTTATACAACATCCAAGAAGCAACCGCTCGAATTAAGGCCGCTACTGGTCACCTAAAAGGGGTAAAGATTGCTGTGATGGGGTGTATAGTCAATGGCCCTGGCGAAATGGCTGATGCTGACTTCGGTTATGTGGGTGGAGCTCCTGGCAAGATTAATCTCTACGTTAAGAAAGAACCTGTTCGTTTTAATATTCCTCAAGAGGAGGCCGTAGATTGCCTCATTGACCTTATTAGAGAACATGGCCGTTGGGTGGATCCTAAACACTAAGAAATATTTAGGGAGCTTGCTAGTATTCCAATCCGAAGAGGAGAGATGATAGAATCTACGGTTAACTCAGTTTCTCGTCTTCTCATTACTGGTGGCGACGGAGCTTTGGCGCAAGCTATTGCTTCTGAGTTCAGAGATCATTCATGGTTCGTCGATGCCCCAAGTCATCAAGAGCTTGATGTGACTTCCGTAGAACAGATTGAGGAGTACATTAATGATCATGGACCCTATGACTGCGTCGTTTGTAATGCGGGAATAACTCTTGACGCATTGCTTATGAAGCAGACTCCCGAACGTTGGGAGAGAGTACTTCAAACTAACTTGAAGGGGGCTACATGGTGTGCAAACTATTCCGCTCGAGGAATGGTTCAAGTGGGCAAAGGTGGGAGCATCATCTTCATAGGATCCTATGCAAGTGAACACCCTACAGTTGGCCAATCGATCTATGCGGCATCAAAGGCCGGATTGATTGGAGTGATGAAATCAGCTGCCAGGGAATGGGGATCATTGGGTATCCGTGTTAATGTAATCCTACCAGGATTTATGGAAACACCAATGACTGAGACGTTGCCGAGTGGTGTTGTGGAACGAGCTCGGCAACTACATGTCCTTGGTGAATTTAATACCCCAAACCGTGTTGCTGCAATGATCTGGTTTCTTCACGAAACGATGAGAGCAACGTCAGGGCAGGTCTTTTCTCTAGATAGTCGTATCCTTTAATAAGTCGCTAAATGTAATTTCTGATATTTAGTGGCTTATCTTAATGACAGGAACGGTCATCCCATCTATTTGTTCAGCAGACAGGGTTACCTTTTTGTTTGCGCTGTCAACTGTGATCTCCTCATCGCTACCGAGAAGCTTTGCTTTTGTGTAGCCTTTGGGAAGGTCGATAGAGAGTGGCTCAGTGCGTTCTTGAGTTGCTGTCTGCATAACGTAAATAAAGATGTCTTTGCCTTTAACAGTAGCGGCCAGTTCTTTATTATCGCCTTCTAATTTGTATGGGCGAGTCCCATAGACAGCTTCCCCGTTGATTTTGAGCCAAGAGCCGACACCTCGTAGTGTGGTGGTAACAGCAAGAGGTACAGTCCCATCAGCCTGCGGGTTGATATTTAGCAGTAGATTCCCTCCTCGTGTAGTGCTCTTCGCTAGCATCAAAATCAAATCATCTTTACTCTTCAGTTGTGTGTCTTCTCGGTTGAACCCCCAACGCTGACCGATAGTTTGGCATAGTTCCCAATCTATGCCTTCATATCCATCATCAGACATATTCTTTTCAGGAGAACTATAGTCACCACAACGAAGGTCAAATTGAGTTTTATCCTGATTTAGGGTGTTTGTGTACAACCGGTCATTCATAATGATGTCTGGTTGTGCTTTGCGAACTAGAGAAATCAAATTAGGAGCGTCCCAACCTTTTTTACCCTGCATAGCATCTTGAGAATAATCCCACCATATGACGTCAACCTTACCGTAGTTGGTCATGAGTTCATGGACTTGATCCTTAATGTACTGTTGGTAGGCCTGATGATTCCGAGGAATGTTGTGGTTCTTTAGCCATTCTTCTTGGCCTTTTGGGTAGCAAAGGTCAGGATTGATGGTGTTGTCATAGTCCTTTTGGTGCCAGTCGATGACTGAATAATAGAACCCGACTTTTAATCCTTTTTTGCGGAACGCTTCAACATATTCAGCGACGAGATCTCGTCCAGATTTGAGATCCTTTGCATCAAATTCAGAAACCTTACTATCAAAGAGAGCAAACCCATCATGATGTTTGGTTGTCATGACCGCATACTGGCAACCTGCAGCCTCTGCGAGAGCCGCCCATTCATCAGCGAACCCTTCTTTGGGAGTGAAAAGAGGAAGAGCTTCTGTAGCATATTCTTCTGAGCTAGCTTCAACGTTTTTCTGAATCCATTCAGCTCCTTTACCAGATTCACCTTTCCACTCTCCAGCTAGTCCTGAATACAGCCCCCAGTGGATGAACATACCAAATTTAGCATCTCTCCACCATTTCATACGAGAGTTCCTATGATCGGAACTTTCGGTTAAAGCGAGGTGATCTTCATCTGCTTTTTTTGAAAATGAAGTAGCAGCCGGTTCATTAGAATAGCTTGGCGATGTGAGCGTAAGCAAGACCAAACTACACAAGGTAAAAGGAAGACGAATATGCATGAAAAAAAGAAGTGTAAAAATCTCTAAATGATTGAGGAATTATGATTATAGGGGACCTACATTAGGGTAACTCCCAACGATTTTGAGCATTGAACACTGTTCATCGAGCTCTTTTAGCGCTGTGGCTAAGGGCTCTTCCTGGGCATGTCCCAACACATCAACATGGAAGACGTATTCCCAATTGACTACTTTAGAGGGCCTGGATTCAATTCTCGTCAAATCGATGCTGTGGCGACTGAAACATTCGAGAGCTTTTACTAAGGTTCCTGGCTTATGGTGAAGAAGGAATAAAATAGAGGTTTTATCTTCACCTGTGGGTTCTGTTCCTTGATTTCCTATAATAGCAAAACGAGTTGTGTTTGCTGAGTTGTCTTGGATATCTTCTTCTAAGATTTTAAGGTCAAAGAGCTCCGCACAGAGAGGACTCGATAGAGCAGCCGCTCCGTCACTGGCTTTTTCACAGGCAAATTCTGCAGCACGGGATGAAGAGGAGGTAGCGACAAGTTCCGCATTCGGAAAGTTACGTTGAATCCAAAGACGAGTTTGTCCCAGAATCTGAGGATGGGAGTAAAGGACTTTGATCTGATCGCGAGGAATAGCGGATAACAATCCATTGCGAATCTTCAGATGTAATTGAGCACAAATCTTAACTGGAGATTGTACAAAGAGGTCCATGACTGGGGTAACTGCTCCATCTGTTGAATTCTCGACAGGAACGACGCCATAATCGACAGTTCGTTTTTCAACAGCACGGAAAATGTCAGCAAAGCTTGCCATGGGGACAAGTTCCACACTCCTACCAAATTGCTTTAATGCTGCTTGGTGAGACCATGTTCCTGCTGGTCCGAGGTAGGCTATTCGTAGATTACCTTCTAAGAACAAACCACATGAGATAATCTCTCTATAAATAGCGCAGAGACTGTCATTGGGTAGAATACCATTGTTGAGACGCTCCAACTTTTTCATCATTAGAGCTTCACGTTCTGGTACAGAAATGGGTGCATTGGCTGCTTTCTTGATCTCCCCCACCATTTTGACGAAGTCAAATCTGCTCTTTAATAACTCAACAATCTGAGCATCTATACCGTCAATGTTTTGGCGTATTTCTGAAAGGTCCATGGTGTCCGTTAGTGCGCTGTGCTCGGTCTGAGGTCAATATCTTCTGGGGAGAACTGACGTCGAGTGATGAGTATAAGTTGGAGTAACTTCTAATCAAGTTGAATCCCTTCACAAACAAAGAGAAGGTCAGTCTTCTGTTTTGGCCAAAAAGAAAAACTGACTCATAAAGCCAGTTTTGGATGGGGAAAAGATGGAGCGGATGATGGGATTCGAACCCACGACATCAACCTTGGCAAGGTTGCGCTCTACCCCTGAGCTACATCCGCTTTGATGTTCTGTGAACCGCTGTGGAGCGTGTTCGGAGGCGTTTATACTCTGATTCTGTATCCACGCAAGACATTTTTCAGTAGATTCTTCCTTTTTCTCATGAACTCTCCAACGAAGTGCCATTATAAGATTTTGACAGAAAGTCAGATAACTCATTTCCTTGGTATGAGTATAAAATCTGCGGGTAAAAGCAATTGTTAGGTGCAATTCAGTCAAATGGTTTTGTGGAGATCATCTGATAACACTCGTGAAAGACAGGCTCCTTTGATTGAGACATTTGATAGTCTATCTCCTACTCCTTTGTAGATTTTCAAGCTTTAGCATGACGTTAATGTCAATCTGATTTTGGATATCAATAAGCTTACTACAGAGGGGAGAATAGACTATGAGGGCAAAAAAATGATTCTACTGATAGACTTCTACCTAAGGGCACGTTATATATAGTGAATTCTTCAGCTACTCCTAGCCACTCTACAACACGATGCTCTCACAATCCCAGACTCAACCTCGGCTCTCTTCATTAGATGTCTTAAGGGGATTTGACTTATTCCTATTACTTTTCTTTCAACCTGTAGTTGTCGCTCTTTTACATCAATGTTCAGGTGATTGGAGGCTCCCTATTTTAGGACAGTTAGAACATACCGCATGGGAAGGGTTTACGTTTTGGGATATCATTATGCCTTTGTTCCTGTTCATGACAGGAGTGGCGATGCCTTTTTCTTTTTCCAAGTTCTCCTCTAAACCTATTGGTCAGGTATATAGCAAAGTTTTTAGGCGAGTTATCCTGTTGTTCATTGGAGGGATGATCGTTCAAGGGAACTTGTTGGCGTTGGGGAATGCCCATCTAATTATATACTCAAATACTCTTCAGGCTATTGCTATTGGGTATTTGATAACTTCTTCATTGTTAATTCATCTAAAAATTACTGGTCAACTTATTGCCTTAGTTTCACTTCTTATCATCTACTGGATACCAATGCAACTATGCGGAGATTATTCCATGGAAGGTAATTTTTCTAGTCAAGTTGATCGTTACTTTTTGGGGAGTTCTCAAGGTGATCCTTCCTACACCTGGATATGGAGTTCTCTGAATTTTGGAGCGACTGTACTAATAGGAGCTTTGTCAGGTGAGGTGATTCGTGCTTTTCGCAATGAACCATACAAAATTTTGAGATACCTCATTATATTTGGATGTCTCTTGATTGCGATAGCTCTTCTATGGAGTCCATATCATCCTATTATCAAAAGGATATGGACCTCTAGCATGGTTCTTTTTAGTGGGGGAATATGTCTCTTACTTTTGGCTTTGTTCTATTATGTCATTGATGTAATAGGATGGAACAGGGGGATTGAGTGGTTAAAAATATACGGAGTCAATTCGATCGCGGCTTATCTCATTGGTGAAGTGGTTGATTTTAGGAGTATTCCTGCATCTATCTGCTATGGACTTGCTCCTTATTTCGGACGGTTCTACCCAGTTTGGCTTACTTTTTCTAATTGCCTTATCCTCCTTCTCATTCTTCATTGGATGTATAAGCACAAGATTTTCATAAAAGTGTAACCGAACTGAGAGGGACTGGGAGCAGACCATTCAAGGATGTGGCTTGAAAACTGGACTTGAGATGGTACAATCCTCAAAGCCCTCTTTCTCCGATACGATACGGGCGATCACAATCATGACCGACTTATCAAGCGAACAGGCATTAGAACAACCTCCAGGTAATACGAGGAAGGAGAGAATTCTCTATATATGGCGTAATTATGTACGCTATTACAAGTGGATGCTATTTGGCTCTATTGCTGCTGGTGCTCTTTCAGCATGGGCTAGTGGATTTGGATATCCATTCATGATCAAGAAGGTGTTTCCTATTGTCTTTGGGAACGAACAATTGTCTCCTGAATTTCAGGCATGGCTTGTGCGTATTGTTGGGGAAGAGCATTTGCATATAACAATGGTGTGGGTAGCTGCAGCCTTTTTACCCTTTATTGTCGCTGTCAGTGGGCTCGCTGGGTTTCTGAATATGTACTGGTTGACAGCTGTTGGGATGAAGATTCTGGAACGATTCCGAACAAAGCTGTATACGAAATATCAGCTTCTTTCGCTTTCTTACCATGAAAAGCATAAGAGTGGTGATTTACTGAGTCGATTGATGCATGACACTCAGTTCCTTCAGGAGGGTATTTTATCAACAACAAATGATTTGATCCTCCAACCCATGATGATGATTGGCGCATTGGGATATCTTATATATATGTCCTTTCAAAGTGCCCAATTTTGCATGCTTATGCTTAACATGATTTTAGTTGGGCTCTGTATTGTCCCTATCCAAAAGATTGGGCGATCCATGCTCAATCAAGCACGTAAAGCTCAAGCTGGGTTAGGGGACATAACTGCTAGTCTCCAGGAGAATTTCTCTTCTCAGAGAGATATCCGTGCATATGGTATGGAGGAAACCCAGATCAAGACTGTTAGAACGCAGATCAAAGGTTTTTTGAGCACTATGCTCAATGTTGTGAAATGGCAGAATGTGTTGACTCCTGTTGTTGAAATCGCCAGCGCTTTTGCGATTGGGATATCCTTGTACGTCGGAAGTGTAAATGGGCTTGGTGTTGATGATTTTATAGCCATAGCAACTGCGATGTATTTGTGTTATGAACCAGTTAAGAAACTAGGTGCGGTTCATAATCGTTTGACCATGTGCATGGTTGGATTGGATCGTATTAATGCCATCCTTTTTGAGCCTGACGATTTGCCCGATCCTGAGATACCTGTCCCTCTGACAAGGTGCCGTGGAGATATAGAATTTGATCATGTGAAATTTTCATATGATGGCGAGAAGGCTGTCATGAATGATATTTCTCTGAAAATCCCTGCAGGGCAAATAGTTGCTCTCGTTGGACCTAGTGGTGCAGGGAAAACAACCTTTGCAAACCTAGTTTGCCGATTTTATGACGTTACAAGTGGAGCCATTCGCATTGATGGTGTAGATGTACGTCAGTATCGTAAGGCTGATCTCATGCGTAACATTTCTCTGGTATCTCAATATCCAGTACTTTTTAGGGGGACGGTTGCTGAAAATATTCATATTGGCAATCCTAGTGCTACCAGAAGTGCTATACTTGATGCTGGTAGAAGAGCCGCTGTAGATGAAATTGCTAAGGAAGATCCAAATGGTTATGACCGTATGATTGGTGAATCTGGCGAAGGACTTTCAGGGGGGCAGAAACAAAGAGTTTCTATTGCTCGAGCATTTTTGAAAAATGCTCCGCTCCTTATTTTGGATGAAGCAACAGCAGCTCTTGATATGAGAAGTGAAGCTCGCATCCAGGACCAGATTGATTCCTTGGCTCAAGGTCGCACAACTCTCATCATTGCGCACCGTTTTAGCACAATTCGGAATGCTGACCGGATTCTCCTTTTTGAACAGGGGAGAATTATTGCTGACGGCAACCACGCTGAACTCTACGAAAAATCGGCCTTATATCGCGATCTTTACGACAAGCAACTCATGAAACAGGAAGGAGGGAATGCCTGATGTTTATTCAATATTTGCGTTTCCTCAAATACTTGCGTCCACTTGCAATTCCTTTTGTTTTAGCATTGATTTCAGGGGCTGTTGCCGCCTCGGCCAGTGGCTTTGGTTTGCCGATGATGATCAATCAGGTTTTCCCTGTTGTTTTTGACAATGCTAAATTGCCTCCTTATCTCCATGATTGGATTCTCAGTTGGGCGGATCCAGATAATTTACACACGATTGTATTGGTAACTGCATGTTTGATGATGCCTCTTGTTTTTGTAGTCCGCGGTGTGGCTACATTTATCAATGGCTATTTGACTGCATATGTCGGCATGCGTGTGCTTGAAGAGATCCGTATGGCTGCTTTCTCTAAATTGCAGTCATTGCCTCTTGCTTTTCATGAACATCAGAAAAAAGGCGACTTGATCAGTCGCTTATTAATAGACACTCAGAACGTACAGTCTGGTATTACGCAGGTTGCCAATGATTTGATCAAGCAACCGATGACTCTCATTAGTGCTATAAGCTTTTTGATCTATCAGTCGATTCAGGGCTCTCAAACGTCCGTTTTGCTTACTAACTTATTCTTTGTGGCATTGTCTATTCTTCCGATTATGTTTTTTGGGAAGAGGGTTGTTGAAAAAGCTAGGCGTGCTCAACAGGAACTCGGTGATATTACCGCCGTCGCCCAGGAAAACCTTGCTAGTCAGCGAGAAGTACGTTCCTACGGTATGCAGAAACAGCAGGTACACATTTTCACTGATTTAATCCAACGATTTATCCGTGTTCAGCTTAAAGCTGTGAAATACAGACAATTCCTGATTCCTGTCTTAGAAATTGTAAGTGCATTGGGATTGGGATATCTGCTAGTGCGAGGGAATGCAGTAGGAATGTCTCAAGAACAGTTTTTGTCTGCTTCAGCTGCCCTGTTCATGTGTTATGACCCAATCAAGCGTTTGGGGATTACTTATAACCGGTTGAAGCAATCTCAGGCATCTCTTGAACGACTGGAGTTCATTTTGGATGCTGTCGATACGATGCCTGATCCTGAGACACCTATTCCTCTTAACCGAGCTCAGGGGCAGGTTGAATTCAAGGATGTTTCTTTCTCCTATGATGGGGAGCACAATGCTCTGAACCATATTAACGTATTTGTGCCAGCTGGTCAGGTTGTGGCTCTTGTTGGACCCAGTGGTGCAGGGAAGTCGACCTTTGCAAGTTTAATCCCTCGCTTCTATGAGGTTAGTGATGGTGCTGTGTGTCTTGATGGTATTGATCTCCGTGACACTTCAAAAGCCGAGATTCGCAGGAATATTGCCTTGGTTTCTCAAAGCCCTTTCATTTTCCGCAATACGATTATGGAAAATATTCGTATGGGACGGCCAACTGCTTCAGATGATGAAGTTATCGAAGCCGCAAAAATGGCGGCTGTCCACGAATTTGCTATGAGCAAACCTGATGGCTACCATACGATGCTAGCAGATTGTGGGGATGGTCTTTCGGGAGGACAAAAACAACGAGTTGCTATTGCTCGTGCTTTTCTTAAAGATGCTCCGATTCTCATTTTGGATGAAGCGACTGCTTCTCTCGACTCTGAGAGTGAAACAAAGATTCAGCAAGAGCTAGATAATTTGGTGCAAGGACGAACAACGTTTATTGTTGCGCACCGTTTCAGTTCTATCCGTATCGCCCAACGGATTCTTGTTTTTGAAAGTGGTAGAATCATTGCAGATGGATCACATGATCAACTCTACACTTCATGCCCGCTCTACAAGGAGCTCTATGATAAGCAATCGTGAACTTTGACTTCTGTGCTTGTTGAAGACGTGCTTAGTTCTTGGGAGATAAGTCGTAGCTAGTTCTACTCAGTTATGATGAGATTTGGACTGTGGATAAGGTAGGGTGTAAACTGTGTGATATATTCGTAATCTATTCATTACGAATATTTAGTAATATTTTCACGATATGTGAATAACTTGTTAATAAGTTGTGAATAGATTGAGAGTAAGTGGATAGTTATTAACATTTCTAAAATACTTCCGATGTTCTCTCTAGTTTGAACAATAGAAGATCTGATATAGGTTCAGAATGTGGAGACGAAAAAAATGTTAGCTCACATCCTTTTGAGCCTTTTTTCAAGACGAGTTGCTACAGGTAACAATTCGAATCAACGATGCATCATTTCGATGGGCCTCGACTTTATCACGCGACGCCCTTCTTGAACCTCTGCATATACTTCACAGAGTTTACGTCTAGCCAGGAAGCGATTAATTTCTCTGGACCTATCAATGTGGCATTTAATGGCAATGCCAGTTGGAATGTGTTTGAGGAAGACGCAGTTGTTTGTTTTATTGACTTTTTGTCCTCCTCTGCCACTACCACGAACAAATTTTTCTTCAAGATCTTGCTCGCGAATGCCAAGTTCTGCCATTCGTTGCTTAACAGCTTCAACTTTTTCTGGCCGAACCATTAGATGAGAGAAAAACATGGGGAGCTATCGATTCGTTGGTAGAATTTCTAGCTCCCCATGAGTTATATAGTTATATGAAAATTTTAATCTAGGCTGTATGTGCCTGATGGAATTTCTTTAGTGGAATCTGAATCATTATTGAACGAAGCTGTTCCCTTAATAATACAACCTGGTTCAAAGTGATGCTTCCCTCGAATAGTGAGTTTCTTTGCATTAGCAAGAGATGGGACTCCGAGAGAATCGAGAGAATCCACCAACTTATACAGTTTACTATCCAAATCTACAATAGGAGCAACTCCATTGCATGAAGGAGATAGTGCAACCGTGCCTTCATCATCAATCTCGACAGCATCAGAGCGGAGCAGGAGAAGATCTGAGCTCGTCTTAACGGGGAAGAAACGGGAGCGTGGGACATTTACTGCTCTCGCTCCAGGGAAACATTCAATTCCAGCACCCATTGCGGTTTCTAGTTGATAAACCTTAGGAGATGATGAGTCTCTAGGATCCACTGTTTTGCTGTTGCGGATCATAGGCAGAGGAAGAACTCCACCATTCTTCTCAAGAATGGATTCGAGAACATCAAGACGAATCCATAATGTGTTAGTGTTAAAGAAACGGTGGCGATCAATGTTTTGGAAGGAGGGAATATCTTCGTCAGGACATTGTGCGACTTCACGAAGAATTAGTTGCCCATCCGAACGACGAACTGCGAGGTGTCCCCCTTTTTTGTCAGCTTCTGTTCGACGTGTTACCTCCATGACAAATGGAGCATTGGATTCTGCAAACCAACGAAGGAAATTGAGGTTAAGCTGTGCTCCAAGGTTGTCAGAGTTGGAGACAAAAGCGTATTTCACGCCTTGCTCGAGCAGTTTACCAAGCCATCCAGACCCTAAAAGTGCGGGGTAGATGTCACCGTGTCCTGGCGGGCACCATTCTAATTCTGGGTGAGTTGGCCATTGGGCTGGTTGCAACGTATCGGCCAGAATTTTGGGAACTCTGTTTTGCATAAGTTCCACTTCTTCTGCTTTATTGAATCCATCACTAGCGTACTTTTCAAGGTAGGCAAGGGTATCCTCACTTGTGGAGAAGGAATTCATGAGTAGGAGTCGAACTGGTGTACCAGAGACCTTGCGAAGGTGTTTGATCTGCTTGACAATGAGATCAAGGAAGGTGTCGTTGCCTTTAATAGGCAAAAGGCTTTTAGCCTTTTGTAATCCCATGCTTGTTCCCAAGCCTCCGTTAAGTTTGATACAAACTGTTTGGGCAATGAGCGTAGCATCGGCAACGGGTGTTTGGGATACGATTTCTGTCCAATCTCCCACATCAGAAGCTGGGTCAATCGCACTTTCAGGAATCATCCCACTTTGGTCGGCGACCAATGATTCGTAACAACGGTGAAAAGCAGCAATAGCAGCTGCACTTAGGCCTACTGCCTGCATCTTAGATTCAAAGGGACTGAAATCGCTCATGATGCCACCTTTGATAGCCTAACTATGTGGGAACGACAAGCAATCTTTGGTGAGTTTTTGAGGAATCAGATCAAGACTTGAGGGAGAAATATTAGTTTTTGTCATATTACTGACCAGAAGAATAAAATTAGCGTGCAAAAAGGACCTAAAATGTGGAAACTGTTGGCGTGTTAAAATGGATGCATGAAGATACAATGAGGGTTTCTTGGACTCTCTGTCTTCTCATCTCGATATTTCTACATTTTCTAGGTATTGGTGTTGTTGCTGTTTTGCCTGTTCATCTGTTAGAAACTAAGTCTGGTGCGCCAAAGAAGCTACGTGTTGAGGTTGCTCATTCCGCAGTTAAGAGGGTTCCTAAGAAGATAGTAGAGTCGTCTATTGGTAGTAAGGAAGAAAAGAAAGAAGAGAAGAAACAACCTGCATTCGTAAAAACAAGTGAGGATCAGCCTCTAGACACAACTCCCAAGGAGGCTCCTTACATTGGAGCTCGTCCAACAAAAGCAGAGGGAGGTCCTAAGGCTCCTAATGATATTAAAGAGTTGCCTGCGCAGGATGGAGAAGATCCTCGGCATGATGAAATTGTACTTTTTAACCAAGAACGGCAGGATGGTGACTTAAGTAGTGATACAGAAGGGCGCCCTGCGCAAACCCCATCGGCCCAAGTTCAACGTTTTGTTGATCAGTCAAGGTATCTGGACTCCAATGAAAATCTTGTGGATACTTCAGAGATTAGACCTCAGCTGATACCACACGAGGGAAACTCGGCTCTTGCAGGTCAGGGTAGAGTAGGTAGGGAGCAATCAATGGCCGAAAGAACATCAACCATTGAGTCCAAAAAAAATGAAGAGAATTCAACTGAGCTGCCCAAAGACGATCTTAGAGTAGCGGAAAACTCAGATGACTCTCATCTTCCTGAGGATCAACAAAAGACAGATTCTAGTCAGAAACAGAATGATGGCTTAACACAAGAGTCTTTAGAGGCCGAGAAAGTGCATGAGAGTGATCATAGTGGAAGTGTTTTAGACATGCTCAATGCTATGCAATCTGAGCGGTTGACACAGCTCCCCGCTCCCTCACAACAGCAGGGAAATGAGATTGCTTTAGGAGGAGCAACTTCTCAATCTATACCTATTCCCTTATCTGTGTCAGGAAATTCATCTCAGAATCAGTCAAATATGCCACAGAACAACTCTGGGCGTCGACCTGTGTATGACCCTGCTTTCTCTGCTGAATCTCAGCCTGGTTTTCGGACTGCTGAAAGGAAAACTCGAATTAGTGGGCATTTTAGTTTTGGACACAGAGCGTCTCTTAATGTTGCCGCAACTCCAGTAGGTCGTTATCAAGAGTTGGTGTATCGTGCCATAGGAATGTGCTGGTATCATCAGTGCGATGTTAATAGGGATCTCATCGTTACAGGAACAATTCGAACAAGAATCCTTTTGAATCCAGAAGGCCATGTTGTTTCAATTAGACAATTGAGTCGTGATGGAGCTAGCGAGGCCCAGAAATCCTTCACTTTTGTTGCTATTCAACAAGCACCTATCCCTCCTATGCCTCCAGACGTTCGTAAGGAACTTATTGGCAATCGTATGGAACTATTCTTTGATTTCTTCTTCTAATCTCATTCATTTCTTCCCATGAATACAATCCAAGAAATTGCACAGTTTTTCAGACAAGGTGGTGTTTTTATGTATCCCTTAGCTCTGTGTTCTATTGTTTTAGTTGCTGTAGTTGTGTACCGTTTAATTAACATACGATTTGCACGTATAGCTCCCAGCAAACTTTTGGAACGAATTAATGATGTGATATCAGGCAAGGGGACTCTGTCTGATCTAGCAAAAGATGTACACTCTGGACGGACTCCGTTGGCTCGATTAGTGGCTTGTGCGTTGGATGATCGTGGTGAAGTTATGGACACGCCCAATGTAGAGGAACTGATTAGACAACGTGTGGAGATAGTTGCCAGAGAGGAATTTGTAGCTATGCAGTCAGGACTTTCTCTGCTCGATATGGTTATTATGATTGCACCAATGTTTGGGATTTTGGGTACGGCTTCAGGTCTTGTTGTTGTTTTTGGAGCATTTGGAATGGATGACAACAGTGGAGAAATTGCATTAGGTATTGCCAATGCTCTTAATACAACGATCACAGGTCTGGCCATTGCTGCTCCTGCTGTTATTGCTAATGTCTGTTTCAGCCGACAAATGGAACGTATATCAGCTAGGTTAGAATTAATACTCGCCCGACTCATTGCTTTCCGCGTACAAAAATGAGTCAAAGTAAGTTGGCTGTTTACATAATTGACCGCTATGCAATTTTATAAAAAACGCCATTCAGCTAGTTCAGTTCCTATTGTCCCTATGGTGGACATACTGACAATTTTGCTCATTTTTTTCATTGTGCATACGCAGTGGAAGAAACCTCAGTCTGTGTTAAAAATTGATGTCCCAAGTGTTGAATACATGAACCCAGACCGTGAAATTGAGCGGAGGGGTGTTTTGGCTGTTGGTGCAGACTCTTCCGTATCTTTTAACGGGGAGATTGTTTCTCTCAATCAGTTGCCAGAGTTTCTCAAGTCGTACAAAGAAGCTAATCCTGACAAAAAACTCCAATTAGATGTCGATCAAGGTGCTGCATTCGGCACAATTGTCCAGATTTGGGACATATTGACAGGGGTTGGGATTGACGCCAACGAAGTTCCTGCAAGAATAGAAGTCCAACCTGCCTCATCCACTCACTGAGGTTCAATTATATTTTCCCTTCATACTATCACAGCTATGTTACTTGAAATTGTCCAATACGGTCATCCAACGTTACGTCAGAAATGCCGCCCGGTTTCCAATCCTTCCGAGCTACAGGATTTGGCTAAGAATATGCTGGAAACCATGTATGCTGCTGATGGTGTCGGGTTAGCTGCACCACAAATAGATCTCCCCATACAATTAATTTGTATAGATATTCCTGCAGATGATGATTCTACGACACTATTGAAGGTTGATGGGAGAGATACGGCTATGTCCGAAATTATGCCACTTGCTTTTGTCAATCCAGAGTTGGAACCTTATGGTCCTATGGAAAGTTGCCAAGAAGGTTGTCTTAGTGTTCGCAACGTACGAGCATCTGTCATACGACCAACATGCGTAAAGGCAACAATAACTCTCCTCAGTGGCAAAACGATAACCGTCGAATGCAATGGATTGCTTGCTCGTTGCTTCCAACACGAGTGTGACCACCTCAACGGGGTGCTCTTTGTAGAGAGAGTTTCTTCCGCTCAGCGTGTAACAGTGAAGGGTAAATTGCGCCGTCTTTTCGGAGCTTAATCCCCCTAATTTAACGCTAATATCTTTGTTTCCCTAAAACCGGAGTAGGTGTTTCATCCTAATCCGGTTTTTTGTATTACGTCAGGCATGATATGCCACTGGGTTGAAAATCCTGAAGATGGGTAGAGGCGATAGTAGCAAGGGTGCGTGGCTGCTTGTCTGCACAGCCACGGGACCAAGTTCATAACATAACGAGACCTGAAACAATTAAAACTGCACAGGTCATAAAAGGTTCGTATGTGGTTAAGAGTAGGCATTATTCTAGCTCCATAGTCGATTACTGTCACATCAATGAAGAGGTAAACGACTTGGAATGATTCTAGAGAATAGTTAAGGTGTGGCTATGGATAAGGAGAAGGCATCAATACAGATTCGTGGGGCAAGAGAGCACAATCTGAAAGACGTAAATGTCGATATACCATTGGGAGCATTAACAGTGGTAACTGGTCCTTCTGGCTCAGGCAAAACAAGTTTGGCGATGCATACTCTGTATGCGGAGGGACAGCGGAGATATATGGAAACATTTTCTCCGTATGTCCGGCAATTCATGGATAGAATGAAGAAGCCTGATGTGGATAGTATTAATAATGTCTTACCCGCAATAGCTCTTCAGCAAAGAAACTCAGTAAGGACTTCTCGCTCTACTGTGGGGACCATGACGGGAATCAACGACTATTGGAAGTTGATCTTCTCTCATTTGGCGATTGGTAAAGATCCCAAAACTGGTAGAGAGGTTCACCCATTAACTCCTGCTGAGGTAGTAAGTCGTGCTGAGAAAGAATTTGGTGCTGATACAGACGTTCTCGTCACTTTCAAAATCACTTGTCCTGATGGTTTGGATGCTGATGCTATGAGAGCTGATATCCAAGCTCAAGGGTATACGAGAATGATGATCCATGGGAAGCCAACTCGGCTCGACGCAGAGTTGCCAACCCATGACTGTATGGAAAATGGACAATTTGTTATTGTTCAAGATCGTGTAAAAATCAGTGAGAGAACAAGGCGTCGCTTTACGGAAGCTGTGGAAACAGCTATGTCAATAGGGGGCAAAGTCGTTTATTTGATTCCATTGGGGAAAGTACATACAGATCGATCTCTTCCAACGTCTGAATGGGGTGATCCCGTTGAATATAGAGGAGATTGGTACCCACTTGTTGAACCTGTCCCTGATCTGTTCTCATCAAACTCTCCTATTGGAGCATGTCCACAATGCAGGGGGTATGGAAGAACATTAGGGATCGACTACAGTCGGACGATTACGCCTGATTTAAGTTTGAATGATGGGGCTATCCATATCTTTGAAAGTGGACGCAGTATTGAGTGTAAACGTGATATGATGCGTTCCTTGAGACGTCGTGGAGACATTAGGAGTAATGTGCCTTGGAAGGAACTGACTTCTCATGAAAAGAACTGGGTCATGGAAGGGGACTACCCTGGTGACTGGCAACGTTCATGGGATGAAGACCGTTGGTATGGTCTCGTTGGCTTTTTCAAATATCTTGAACAGCGAACTCACAAAATGACTGTTCGCGTTTGGTTGAGCCGTTATCGTGTTTATCATCGTTGCCCTTCGTGCAGAGGTCAAAGGCTTCGGCCCGAGGCTTTGTGTTTTACCGTTGGTGGGAAAACTTTGCCTGAAGTTCAAAAGATGCCAATGGATGAGTTGTTGGTTTGGATAGACGAACACGTAGTCCCTTTTGCAACAAGTGATCAGTCATTAAAGAATGCAGTTATAGAAATACGCTCGAGAATTGCCTATTTAAATGAAGTAGGCTTGGGCTACATTAGCTCAGATAGAACAACCAGAACACTATCTGGCGGAGAGATTGAACGCGTGAGTCTGACGACTAGTTTGGGAGCATCTTTGACTGATACCTTATTTGTTTTAGACGAACCAACAGTCGGATTGCATCCTCGTGATACAGACCGCCTTATCCAGTCAATGCAGCGTCTTAAGGATAGGGGAAACACTTTAGTTGTTGTTGAACACGAAGAAGCTGTGATGCGTGCTGCTGATTGTTTGATAGACATGGGACCTGGATCTGGAGCTGATGGAGGAAACTTAGTTTATGCTGGTGACGTCTCTGGTATTGAGGAAGAAAAAGAATCCATAACAGGTGCCTACCTGAGCGGGAAGAAAGTAATTCCCGTTCCGACAACACGTAGGAAACCTAAAGGATGGTTAAGGATTAAGGGGGCAAACAAGCATAACTTACATGATTTAGATGTTGACCTGCCATTAGGAGTCTACACTTGTTTGACTGGCGTGAGTGGATCTGGGAAAAGTACTTTGGCACATGATGTCATCTATCTAAACGACTGCTTACGCAGAGGTGAGAATGTAGAACTTATACCTGCAAAAGTGCGTGAAATAGACGGCTGGAATCAAGTATCTCAAGTGGTTTTGATAGATCAAAGTCCCTTGATTCGAAGCCCTCGATCAACTCCTGCTGTTTACGTCGGAGTTTTTGATGATATTAGAACTCTGTTTGCTAAATCAGAACAGGCCAAGCGGAAAGGCCTTACTCCTGGATTCTTCTCTTTTAATAGTGGAGACGGACGTTGCCCCCGATGCGCTGGGATGGGATCTGAAAAAGTAGAAATGCAGTTTCTTTCTGATGTTTTTGTCCCGTGCCCCTTATGCCATGGAAGTAGATATGGTCAGGAGGCTCTAAGTATTGAAATTAGAGGGAAAAATGTTGCGGCCATCCTTAACTTCTCCGTGAAAGAAGCCATCGCTTTTTTTGCTTCTGAAAAATCTACTTATGCTAGGCGTATTGTTAATAAGCTTGATTTACTTAACCGGGTCGGACTCGGGCATCTTGTCTTAGGTCAACCGCTTAACAGTCTTTCAGGAGGTGAAAACCAACGACTTAAATTAGCAAAGATTCTTCTTGATGAGGATGAAGGAGGATCAGAACCTTCCCTTTTGATATTAGACGAACCTGGAACTGGGCTTCATTTTGCCGATTTAGAAGTTCTGATTAAGCTTTTTCAAGGTCTTGTTAAGGCTGGGCACAGCATTTTGGTGATTGAGCATAATATGGAACTCATCAAGGCAGCTGATTACATCATAGATCTTGGCCCAGAGGGTGGCATAGGAGGGGGAAAGGTTGTTGTTTCAGGAACACCAGAAAAAGTGGCTGCTTCTGGTAAAGGGTATACATCTCACTTTTTACGAGATACCCTTAAATTTAATCCAATTAAAATCGAGTTAAAGAATAACGTTGTAACAGATTCATTATCTAAAGGTGTTATTGCTCTTCGTGGGGCAAGACACCATAACCTAAAAAATGTTGATTTGGACATTAAACGTGGAGATATGACTGTTTTTACTGGTCTTTCTGGCTCAGGAAAAAGTTCTCTTGCGTTTGATATATTTTTTGCTGAAGGACAACGTCGTTTTATGGACGTCATGTCTCCCTATGCTAGGCAATTCACGGAGCAGATGGAAAGCCCTGATATAGACCGCCTGACAGGACTTCCTCCAACAGTTGCCATTGAGCAAAACATGTCTCGGGGAGGAACAAAATCTACTGTAGGAACAGTGACGGAAATTTGGCAGTTCCTTCGTCTCCTTTATTCAAAGTTGGGTCAGTGTTATTGCCCAAAATGTGGCATTCCTGTAGGCAAACGCTCTGAGGGCGAAGTGATAGAACTTGTCCAACGAATGATACATGGGGCAAAATCGCTTTCATTAGCTGCGCCAGTTGTTAGGGGACGCAAAGGCCATTACAAGGATCTTGCTCGGTGGGCTAAAGAAAAAGGATATCGAGCACTCTGGATTGATGGCAGTTGGGTGGAAATAGATCATTTTGAAGCTCTGGATAGATATAGTAATCACGATATTGATATAGTCATAGGGATAGTTGACACCACGACGTCTCCATCAGAATTAGCTTTGTCTGTCAGTAAAGCTCTAGATTTAGGTAATGGATTCCTCCACGTTTTAGACTTAGAAACCAAGAAGTTGAAACCAGTACTCCTTGGGACAAAACTTGCTTGTCCCAACTGTGGTACTTCTTTCCCTGAGCTAGAGCCATCCACGTTTTCTTTCAATTCACCTCGAGGATGGTGTCCAACTTGTCGAGGACACGGCTTTGTCTCTTCAGTAAAGATGAAGGATGATGAAACTCTTTCCCTAGCAGAAGCTGAACTGTTGTATGACAGAGATGTAGAGCGAAAGCTTAAGGACTCAACCCAGATATCCATATGTCCAGATTGCAATGGACAGCGTCTCCATGCTTTTGCAAGAGAAGTCCGATTACAAGGTGTAAGACCTAGTGAATTGGCAGAATTGTCGGTTGTTGAGGCCGCCGAGTTGATTAAGACGTGGAAATTTGAGGGACGTGAAGCTACTATTGCTCACGATTCTGTATCTGAAATTCTCCAAAGATTGGAATTCCTCGATCGAGTCGGACTTGGGTATTTATCATTAGATCGAAGTGCGACAACATTATCTGGGGGTGAAACCCAACGGATTCGGTTGGCTTCTCAGTTAGGATCTCATTTACGGGGTATATTATACGTGTTGGATGAACCCACTATCGGACTCCATCCTAAGGACAATGAACGTTTGTTGGAGACACTCGATGAGCTTAAGAGTAGGGGGAATACTTTGCTCATCGTTGAACACGATGAGGCAACGATGCGTCGAGCAGACCATATTGTCGATTTGGGGCCTGGGGCAGGAGTTCATGGAGGTAACATTGTTGCCGAAGGAACCTTTGAAGAGTTGGTTAGCTTACCTAATTCTGTGACAGGGCAAGCCTTTAGAGCCCGTCCTCAGCATCCGTATCGAGGAAAACGTCGTCCTGTTCCCAGAGGGAAAGCTGAATGGCTGACGATTTCTGGATGTCACGTACACAACCTCCGAAACATTGATGTTAGTTTCCCTATTAGTTTATTGACTGTCATCACAGGCGTTTCTGGTGCAGGGAAGACATCGTTGTTGAACGAGACTCTCTATGTTGCAGCCCAAAAAGCATTAAGCAAGGGAATGGTTCCTACTGGAGCTCAGTGTTGGACCAAAGTTACAGGATTGGAAAAATTCAGAGCAGTCTACCAAGTAGATCAATCTCCTATAGGAAAGACTCCTCGATCAACTCCCGCAACATATGTGGGATTTATGGATGATATCCGTGTTATTTTTGCAGGAACAGAGGATGCTCGTCGATTAGGATATGATAAAGGGAGATTCTCTTTCAATACATCGGCGGGGGCTTGTGAAACCTGTAAGGGGACCGGAATGCTTAAACTTGAAATGGATTTCTTGCCACCAAGTTTTGTCACCTGTCCTTCATGCCATGGGAAACGTTTCAATGAGTCAACTCTTTCTGTTCGTTATAAAGGGAAGACAATATCAGATGTCATGGCCATGAATTTTGAGGAGGCCGCAGATTTCTTCAGTTCTCAACCTCGCATATCAGCTCCACTGTCTTTGCTCGTCGATACAGGGCTTGGATATCTTACACTAGGGCAGGCTTCCAATACTCTCTCAGGTGGTGAATCTCAGAGATTGAAGTTGGTTTCAGAACTGATCAAAGGCTTGAATGTAAGTCGTCATGCTTTTTTGAAAGGGAAGGAACAACCTTCAGATCTATATTTGATTGAAGAACCATCTATTGGGCTTCATCCACATGATGTTAGGCGATTAATTGATGTCCTTCACCGTTTAGTCGATCAGGGTAATACAGTTATTGTTATAGAGCACAATACTGAGATCATGGCGGAGGCCGATTATATCATAGATATGGGACCTGGCCCAGGTGAGGAAGGTGGATTAATTGTGGCCACTGGAACACCAGAGCAAATCGCATCTGGTAGTTCTCCTACCGCCAAATTTGTAGCTGAAGAGCTAAAAATCAGTAAAACTAGGAGAAAACGCAAATAGAGTTAATAGTAGGGAGCCGACTAGGTTCTATAAGCCAGATTCTGTCCACGCCCTGAGGGGCGTTGTGCGACCATTTTTCTGATACTGGGAAATCCCAGTATCCCCACTCCTACTACAGAGTAGGTGCAACTAATACCCGGAGATTCAGCGAGCAGGCGACTCTTCCCCTGTTTGTCTTGCATCGCGCGGGGTTTACCTTGCCTCCTTAGTTACCCTTGGAGCGGTGGGCTCTTACTCCACCTTTTCACCTTGACCCAGATATGGGCTTGCGCCCTCTCCGACGGCAGTATGTTTTCTGTGGCACTTTCCGTCCATTAGGTTTTGAACCTAACGTCTCCCGCTTTCACGGGACGCGCTGCCTTGTGATGTCCAGACTTTCCTCTAACCAACCTAAAGAGACTGATCAGCGGCCGCCCGAACCTAGTCGGCTCAGATTTGATACAGTCTTCCGCTCTCTTCGTAAAGGGAAAAACATCGGTGTTGATAATCTCAGACAACTCGCATTCTACTACACTTGTCTTGGAAAAGTTTGGATGCTACAATACTTGCACTTTCTGAATTTGTTGTGAGGAGTATTCCCTATGCGCGCATCTTTGATCAGAACACTAGCTATCGTTTTTGCCTTTGTCGTGGGATATAGCCTACCAGAGCTTAGCTGTGTGAGTTGGTTAATTCGTTGGCTGATCATCGGAATGCTTTATATTACTTTTTTAGGGGTTCGTTTTGGTAGAATGAAACCTGACTATAGGCACTGGCTACTTGTGCTTAGTAATATTCTGATGGGCATCCTGCCTTTTTTCGTTTTAAAAGAACTTGGCTATGATGATTTGGCCATGTCGGCTTTTTTTGTAGGGATAACGCCGACGGCAACAGCAGCTCCAGTTGTTATGGGATTCTTAGGAGGAAGTGTCGAGTTCGTGTTGACTTCACTTATAGTGGTTAATGCAGCTGTATGTGCTTTGATTCCTCTGATTATGCCAATGATTGTTGGTCAGGGTGGGGTCGAAATTTATTTCCATATGGCTGGTTCCATTGGAATGGTCATGGTTCTCCCCTTGATTTTGGCTCTGATTACCCGACGTATTCATATACGAGCATTCCTGTGGCCTCGTCATCTTAAAGACTTTTCTTTTGGATTGTGGGTTCTTTGCCTTGTACTTATAGCAGCTCACGCGTCTGATGACATCAGAAGCCGGACAGAATTATCTCATTCTATTATACTCTGGGTGGGAGTAGTTTCCTTGATCATCTGTGCAGTAAACTTTAGCTTAGGATATCTTTTAGGAGGACCTGATCGTAGAAGAGAGTGTAGCCAATCGTTAGGTCAGAAAAACACAACGCTGACAATTTTTCTTGCCATGATTTATGCTCCTTCAGCTGTTGCTTCTTTAGGACCAACATTTTACGTGCTGTGGCATAATTTATGGAATGCGTGGCAGTTGCATTGTGTCGGGAGGAAGGCTAAGAAGGCCGCTCTTATATCGAGGGAGCAACCTCAAGTCCCTGAAGGTGACAAATAACCCTGCTTAAATTTTCAGTTGGAGAGGCCTCCCAAAAGGGAGTTTACGAGGTGTTGGGTTTTCTTCCCTGGTAAGACACTAAGATCCATATGATTCATGACATATGCAAAGGATAAGTCGTTAGTTGGATCTGCAAACGCGTGAGAGCCTCCAGCTCCTGCATGTCCAAATCCATTAACACCAAAAAGATGTCGAAGATGTTTCCCTGTGGATGGATCTATGGGATCTAGCATAAATCCACAAGCGAACGCAGTTGGAGTCATCATAGTTAGGTCTTCACCTTGCACGATGATTGTTGACATCCATTGCCTTACTTCTTTTGGGAAAACAGGCTTTTGATTGCTAGGATTTACTCCGTAACCTAAGCAAGCTTGGTAAAATTGGGCAAGGCCTCTGGCTGAAGCTACTCCTCCAAAGGCTGGCGAAGCACATGTCCAGGCTTCAGGTCGATTCATTGAATGTACTGTTCCTAAGCCAATAAGTGAATGAAAAGCTTGGAAGATAGGGGTACCAGAATGAAGGTATTGACGGTAAAACGGACTTTCTAGTTCTTCGGGACGAGCTTTGGCTGGGTACAGGGTGGCTACACGGCTGAAAAACTCTTCTGGCAATCCGATGTAAACATCAATGCCAAGAGGTTTGCGAATGTGCTCCTCCCACCAAATACCGACTGTGTTACCAGTCAGACGAATCATGATCTCATCGAGAATTGGTCCATAAGTATGGGGGTGATAACCATGATCATGAGGAAACCATGCAGGATTGGTATCCTCAATGGCTTTAACACAAGCTTCATGGTCAAAGACGTCAACAGAGCGAGATAGCGCGGCGAGACCTGTCTGATGCGAGAGAACCTCGGCAATAGTGGCTTCTGGAAGAGGGTATAGAGGCCAGAGTTCTCCGACAGGAAGTTGCGGTGTAAGACCTTGCTCGTATAGCGCAAGAAGAATTGATGAAGCAGCAGGTCCCTTAGTTGCAGAGAAAACTGGTGCCATTGTCGTTTCGGTCCACGTATCCAATGAACCTTTGATCATAGCACCTCTATGCAGAGAGAGAAGTTCCTTACCTCTCTGCCAAACGGATACAGATGCGCCAATTTCACCATTAAAATCAAAATTCTCCCCAAATGCTTGAGTTAGTCTCTCAAGACTTGGTGCTATGTATTCATCATTAATTGTTTGCATTATCAATTGATATGACTTCTAAAATTTTATTTTTAACTGTGAAATGGACGTTTAATCCTCCGAATATCATGCCATAGACACGACTGGGATCATCTTGGTAGGATGGTCTTGGATCAAGCTCCAATGACTTAAGCAGGGGAGCTCGCAAGTGAGATGGTATGTTTGTAAGTAGAGAATCTGAAATGGAAACTTCAAGGTGATAATCCAAAGCAGAATCAGCAAAACCACTACTTGCATTTGGAATAGCGTCGGCAAAAGGCAAGTAGGGCTTGATATCGAAGATGGGAGTTTTATCTAAGAGGTCTGCACCTAGGACATGGAGGATAGGGCCCAAATGAGGGTGAAGTTCTATACTTTCCAATTGAACGGCTGAAAGACCGATAGGATTTGGGCGGAACGGAGAGCGTGTGGCAAAAACTCCCATTCTTGTATTACCGCCAAGCCTTGGAGGGCGGACTGTGGGTGACCAGTGAGTTTTCTTTGCTTCACTGAATTCCCAAAGAAGCCAGATATGAGAAAATCCTTCGAGTCCTCGAATAGCATCAGGCTGACGAAATTCTGGCTCAAAAATGATGGTTCCTTTTGCTTCCATTGCCATCCTACTTTGGCGAGGTATCCCAAATTTCTCGCTGTAGTCTGTTCTAATCTTGGCAATGGTTCGCATATTAAGAAAAAAAGGTCCCAGACCCCTTGATGGGATCTGGGAGTATGAACAAATTAGAATTGGAACAGTTGACCCTTTGTGTAAGTCACGAGAACTCGACCGTTTAGGGACTTACCTAAAAATGGAGAGTTTAGAGTGCGTGACTTCAGGGAATCAGCAGTGATTTCAAACGTCTTATTTGGATCAAAGAGGACGAAGTCTGCTGTTGATCCTTCTGTCAAAGTGACTTCTTGCAAATTCATAAGACGGCGTGGATTGGTGCTGCAGAGAACAATAAGTTGTTTCCAGTCCAACACGCCTGTTTTCACAAGATAGGTATAGAGAGCTGGCAAGTATGTATCCAGTGCTAGCATGCCTTGTGGAGCAACGCAGAAGTCTTGTAACTTAGAGAATGGAGTTACAGGAGTATGGTCTGATACGATGCAATCAATTGTACCATCGGTCAGAGCTTCTTGTAGTGCAGCAACGTCAGCACTTTCTCTTAGCGGTGGCAAAGTTTTAAACGTCGTATCGTAGTCACCAACATTTTCATGGGTGAAAATTAGGTGGTGTAGGGCAACTTCTGCACTGAGTTCAGAACGACGTGCCTTCCAACGGCGAATTGACTGAGCTCCTTCAGCTGTTGAGACTGTCTGGACGTGTAATCGAGCTTCGGTTGCTTCAGCGAGTCGAATCATCGATTCAATGCCTATTTCCTCAGCGCATGCTGGCAGACCATGAAGCCCCAGTTTATAAGAGGTGGAAGAAGGATGCATGACCCCTTTAGAGGTCAGTTCTGGAACGTCTCCACGAAGGGCAAAGGTGATCCCTAAGGGAGCTGCATACTGCATAGCACGGTAGAGTAATAGGGTATTGGATGGGACGTGAACACCATCTGTGACAAAGCGAACTCCTTGTGCTCGAAGAGAGTCATAAGGGACTTGCTCTTCTCCTTGAGTGCCTTTGGTTATGCAACCAGTCGGAACTATTGTGATATTCCCCTGTTCACGGCATACCTCGTTGAGAACTTTGATCTGAGCTGAATGATCCAACACTGGAGAGCAATCAGGCATGGCTTGCAAGCCAGTAACACCTCCTTGGAGGGCAGAAGCTGCTGTTTGAGCTACTGCTTGTTGGAGATCTTGACCTGGATAACCAAGGTGAGTGTGTAGGTCAAATAATCCAGGGAGGAGAAGAGCTCCTTGGGCGTCTATTAAGGTTGCTCCTGAAGGAGCTGTTGAAGATCCAACAGGGCGGATAGAACGGATGATTCCGTTATCTACAGTTACATCTACGCTGTCTCCTGAGGTCGCAAGAGTTGCCTTAGAAATAAAGATTGTACTCATGGTGAGAAAGGTGAGTAGTGAATAAAGGGATCAGTGTTCTGTTTGTGGGCAAAGGTGATAGAGCACAGACATACGACAAGCGATGCCATTTTCAACCTGCTTGTTGATTAAGCAGCGTTTGTATTCCATGGCTGCATCACAGATTTCAACACCGCGGTTCACTGGACCTGGGTGCATGATGTACATACCTTCGCCAGCAATACGTTCCAATCGTTCCTCGGTAACACCGTAGATCTTATTGTATTCTTGGGCACTTGGAAAGAATGGAGCGTCTTGGCGTTCTTTCTGAACTCGAAGGAGATAGATAAAGTCAGGCTTCCACGCAAAGGCTTCATCGAAGGTCTTAAAGACTTGGATTCCTGAACAGTTAGCAGGTGGAACAAGAGATCCTGGCCCCATGTAAGCAACTTCTGCGCCTAGACGTTTGAGCAACAGTGATGTTGAACGGGCGACTCGAGAGTGTAGTATGTCGCCGATGATGACGACTCGGCGTCCTGCGACAGAACCTGTTGCTTCTCTAATGGTAAAAGCATCGAGTAAAGCCTGGGTCGGGTGAGCATGTGCACCATCACCAGCATTCACAACACTTGCATTTGTTGCGCGAGCAATAACTGCAGGTAGACCACTGTTGTAGTGACGGACAATAATATAGTCCATTTTCATCGACTGCAGTGTTGCGATAGTATCGTGTACCGATTCTCCTTTAACAACAGATGAAGTGGAAACAGTAAAGCTTGTTACGTCAGCAGAAAGTCGTTCTGCTGCAACTTCAAAGGAAGAATGTGTTCTCGTACTTGGCTCATAGAAGAGAGTCAAAACAGACTTTCCCTTGAGCGCAGGTACTTTCTTAACGCTCTTGGTAAATAATTCCTTCATCGGGCCTGCCGATTCTAGGAGACTGTGAATTTCCTCGTCACTTAGAGAGGCAATATCCAGTAAATCTTTGCGAGGTGTCATGAGATTGGTTTGAAGTAGGTTGAGAAGCTTGCACTAATGATTTGAATGACTAGATAAGCAGAAAAAAAGCCATTCACTCAAAGAGTGTCAGGCTTGAGGGTAAAGCATAACAGAATCAATTCCTCCTTTTTCTTTCAGGTGGACGACAACATCAGAGGCAGGTTGAGTGAGTTCAAAGCCTACATAATCTGGCTGAATGGGAACTTCTCGTCCACCTCGGTCAATGAGGCAGGCCAATTCAATGCGAGCAGGTCGCCCATAATCGAAGATGGCATTGAGAGCTGCTCGGATCGTTCTCCCCGTATTTACGACATCGTCGACAAGGACGACTCTCATGTCATCGGTAGAGAAGGGAAGATTGGATGAACGAAGTGAAGGCTTAGCTTCAAGCTTGAAGATATCGTCTCGATAAAGAGAGATGTCAATGGAACCACAAACGGCAACTTGTCCTAACTCTTGAATGTGTCGGGTGAGTCGCTCAGCTAGGATGTCTCCCTGACTGAGAAGGCCAACGATGGCAAGTGGAGAACTATCATGACGATCCACAATAGCTTGAGCCATTTGGATGAGAGCTGAGCTGATCCCAGTTGCGTCTATTACAGTTTCAGCGTGTGCTTGGGACATTACAGTATGAGAATTTGAAAAGAACCCAAAAGACTTGATGAAGTCAGGCTAGACGAACAGCAAGGAGTCTCAGTTAATGAGTTGCTTTTTCAGCTAGCTTAAGAATGCGATGTGCTGCCATGGCTGCATTGACAGGAGCCTTCTTGTGCAGCCCCACCGTGGTGCAAGGAACTCCACCTGGAACTTGAGAAATAGCCAAGAGAGCATCGATACCATTAAGAGGACCACCAGGAACAGGAACCCCAATAACAGGAAGCGAGCAGCTCATTACAACAACTCCTGGCAATGCAGCAGAAAGACCTGCTACAGCCAAAATAACAGCTTGTTCGCCACTCTCCTCTAGGTCCTTAAGGTAAGAAATCAGCTCTGGCAGATCGCGATGGGCAGAGAGAACAGTTTCTTCATAAGGGACTTTTTGCTCATCCAAGTAGACTCGTGCAGGTTCCATAAATGGTTTGTCGCTTGCACTGCCGTAAATCACGATAACTTTCATTGTTGTTGGGGGAATGATGTTAAGCCTTTTATTTCACGATTCTAGCTCTCATGCAAGAACTGTGTCTATCCAATATTTTCCCTCTATTGGGTCCACAGCCTATTGCCCCAATCATAAAACCTCGCCACTGGAGTGATCCAAGTGGCGAGGTCGTCTTAGTTACAAAGCTCTATCAAGACAATTCCGGTTAACCGAAGTTCCTTTGATCATTGGCCAAAGCCCTCAATTGAACTGCCATAAATCGACATTCATTGAGCATGCTCAAGTACAATAATGACGACCGGGTGCGAGTCTGGTTACGTTGAGCTCGTTTAATCTGTCGTTTGGTGACTTTAGCTATGGTCTGGAGGAGTTCCTCCTGGCGGACAACAAGGTAATCGAAGTTGGAGTAGTCCTTGGTTCGAAGCATCCCCTTGATGTCTTCCAGGAGTACTGCCATCTGGGCGAAAACTTCTTTAAAGTCCTTTACTTGGTCAACATTCAATTCTGGGTGATTATTGTCTACGTAAGAGAAAATAGTGTCTGTGAATTGTTGGAGACTCTGCATAGCTTCGTTCAAGTGGTCAAGTGCTTGAACGAAATGATAGCCTGTTTCTAGGCTTTGAGACTGCATCTTGTAAAGCAAGGGGAGAATATCGTACTTCTGATGATCCTTACAGACCGTGGCTAGTTCTCTAGCCTCACTGTCAAACTCCTTAAGAGCCTTACGATCGTTATCAATAAGTGCATTGACTGTTCCACTGTATATGGTTGTGAACTTGTCAACGGATTCAGAAACTTGTCTATTACATACCTCGACGATGTTGTCAGGTGTGATTTGTTCAATGTGCTCTTGAGAGAGTTTGCTCTCACGTTTGCGGTGAGTAATGGCAGACTTAATCAAGATAAAGACGACAAGACAGAGAAGAGGAACGATAGCATACCCCTGACCGTAGTGCAGGAGTGTCGCCATGATGCCAGCCATAGTAAAGGCGCAGAGGCCTGTCATGAACCAACCTGAAATCACGGTGAGAACACCAGTGACTCTGTATACTGCACTTTCTCGTCCCCATGCCTTATCTGCTAGAGAGGACCCCATGGCGACCATGAAGGTGACGTAAGTTGTGGAGAGAGGTAGCTTGTATGAGGTCGCCCATGTGATGAGCATGGCAGCCACTGTTAGATTGACAGTGGCTCGAATCAGGTCAAAGGCTACTCTATCTTTGCTTTCGACAGGTTGTGGGGCTGGATTCCAACGATGGTTCATGCGTACGAGAAGACGGGCTGGAATGAGATGCTTGATGAGCACGCCTAACGTAATGGCAGAACGAACAATAGCCCTAGCTGGAGGTACGGATCCAAAGCGTTCTATTCCTCCATCTCCTTGACGAGAGAGTTCAACTCCTGTCGCAATGACAGATTGGGCTTTTTTAGAAAACCAGAGAGCAAAGATCATGATGCTACCTGCAGCTAGCAAAATGTAGTATTCAGCATGAGCTTCTCCAGCAAGTCCTCCCATGTGGAAGTCTGCAAGTGTTCCTCCTGAGGCAAGATGAGCTTGAGCCAACTCAAAAGCACCTAACCCACCCATAAAGACCCCAATGAAGTTGACAAGGTCATTACCTGCAAAGGCGAGAGCTAGGGAAAATGTGCCAGCCAAGACAGTCAAACGTAGGATGTTGACCATGAACAGGTGCTGGAGGATGGCCATAATGACGGACAGCCCTGCAAAGGTCACCAAAAGGGAGTAGCCCATGTGAGCATCAATCAGCTCAATAAATTCCTTGCTGATAAAACTCATCCCCTTCATCCCCTTGAAGAGGGCGAAGTAACAGATGGCTGTCATGCCTATACCACACCAGAGTGGGCCAACCCAACGGAAGGCTTTTTGATAGTGGAAGGAAAAGACAAGCCTAGAGATCCACATGACTGCAGTGCCTACACTGAAGGCGATGACGACTGATAGAAGAATGCCACTGATGATTTCAATGCATTTATCGGTATTGATGTACTGCAGAAGTTGAGAGGAATGATCCCCTGCAACAGAATAAATTTTGAACAGAGATGTCGCAACTGATGAGCCTAAGAGTCCGAAGACCAACGAAACTGTCGTTGATGTTGGTAGCCCAAAGGTGTTGAAGGTGTCTAAAAGTATGACCTCAGCTAGCATGACCCCTAAGAAGAGGAACATCACTTCGTGGAAGGTGAACATGGCAGGATTGAAAACGCCACTGCGGGCAATCTCCATCATCCCACTAGAAAGGACTGAGCCTAGAAGTACTCCAATTGACGCAACTGCCAGAATGACGCGCACTGGGGCAGCTTTTGAGCCAATGGCTGAGGTTAGGAAGTTAACAGCGTCATTAGCGACACCGTTAATGAGGTCGAAAGATGCTAAAAGCATCAATGCGATCATGATTATCCAATAAATAGTATCCATGGGTACTTGGGGTTCGGCGGGCGGAGGGCATCCGCGTGCAACGCCATGGAACTTGTACACATAATAATAATCCTTGGCTATTCTTTTTAGTGTTCTTGTGGAGGGAGGAGGTTGCCCGATAATTTTACCTCAGAAAACTCTATGCGCGTAAGTTTCCCGATTCTTGGCTACAGCCTTGTAACATATTCTATCAATGGCCAAATGTGATGAGAGCTTGACTCTTGTTGTAGAGAAAATTCTCAGTGACATTTTTGTCAGCATTTCGTATTCTAGAAGGGTGAAATTCTATATCTATTCAGTCATAGCGTCGGGACAATTAAATGCTCGTGCGACAGAATTCCACCGTCAGGGGGCCCTTATTCAAACTGATGAGGGAGGGGTGGGGTGTATCCATCCTTGGCCGGAATTGGGTGATGCAACCCTTGAAGAAGAATTAGCTGCGTTAAGAGATCGGAAGCCTTTAGCATTAGGAAAGCAAGCTCTTGAATGTGCTCGTGTTGATGGTGAGGCTCGTAACAAGGGTGTGAACCTTTTTGATGGCCTTGTTATTCCTAAAAGTCATGCAACCCTCCCTCCCAGTGTGAGTCCTGCAACAGTTCGCTTGATGGGACTTCATGGATTCCGAGCCGGGAAGGTTAAGGCGATGACGAGTGCTGAAGCTACGGCAGAACGACTTTCTGTGTTGGCTTCCGTTGCTCCTGATTGGCGTTGGAGGCTTGATTTCAATGCCATGCTTGAGGAACGCGAAGCGATGATTTTCTGGCGGAATTTGTCTCCTGAACTTCGTGGACTCATCGACTTCGTCGAGGACCCTTGCCCATTTTCCCGAGAGAGTTGGACTCATCTGATGTCTGAAGGAATGCCCATTGCATGCGACTTGTTTTTGGATCCCCAAAATCCACCAATGCAAGATGCTGATACTCCTCCCATTCGGATTATTAAGCCTGCTCGAGAAGCTATCCCTGCCAAGGGATCTGGTCAGCACGTTTTCACATCGGTTATGGATCATGCTATTGGACAATTGTGGGCAACGTGGAATGCTGCAAAGTATTATGAAGGTACACCTGTGGATGAGATCCCTCTATGCGGACTTTGTACTCACCTACTTTTCAAGAATGACCCATTTTTCAATGATCTAGGAGAGATGGCTCCTACAATTACCCCTCCAGCAGGAACTGGCCTGGGTTTTGATCATCTCTTGGCCACTCTGCCGTGGAGCCCTCTCTAAGAGAGATTGTAAGTCTTAATTAGGACAGGAAAACACTGAATATTAAAATATGGCATCAGGATTTTCCTGATGCCATATTTTTAAGTAGTACGCCAGGCCTCTATTGGGGTAAATCCCCTAAGTTAGGCTGATGAGA
>CAYNVM010000004.1:0-13625 GCA_964400645.1 uncultured Akkermansia sp.
GGAGGTCGATGCATTCTCTATGAGACTTGTGTAGCTTATAAAACGTTTGTTAAGTTTTGTCAATCAAAAAGTTGGAATATTCTTAGAAAATGTGGTTGTTTTAATGAAAATATGGTCTTGTTAACAAAGGGAGCCGATTCTCCGCTAGACGAAGAATCGGCTTCAATTTAACTGAATTTCAATTCGTTTAGAAATTCACACCCACGCCAAGTGTGACGCAGTTATAGGGATCCAGAGAAACGCCTTCAACTTTGCCAGTGGGGATGTAGAGTTCATATCCCACGGTGATGTAACATCTCTGGGAAGGTTTGAATTTTAATCCGACCAAAAACGATGGGGTAAAACAGTCGTGGTGGAACGTTTCACTTTCGCTAAAACGACGACTGCTAGCTTCCAATTCATACTTGTTGTATGAGACCCCTAGTTTTGCTCCAGCATAGATGTCGAGCCACTCGGAAGCAGGGACATTGATCTTGTATCCTGCGGAAACTGTCGTTGAGGAATGTTTGAGCTTGAGATTGAAGGGGCCGATACCTTCCGCCCAGTATGCTTCTGAGCGGTCACCATACAGGTGGCCTACGTTGAGAGAAATCTCATGAGTGACTGAAGTCGTCGGAATTTCAAAATGGAAGTCGACGATCGCACCACCAATTTCTGGCATATCGTAGTTATCAAGTTCAGAAATTTGGGTCGACGTTGATCCGTAAATTCCAGTGAGTCCAACACCAAAACGATGAGTATTGGAGGCGTTCTGAGTGGTGACGAGAGGGAGGGAAGTCCCCTCTTGCACAGGAGATGTGGCTACTGCATTGGTAGTAGCATTTGCACTCAGGGCGGAAACGAGGCAGGCCACGCCTGCTAATATTGATTTCGTGTTCATGGATGATGAATGATTGTGTTGAGAATGAGCCAGAGAGTCTCCAATAGCGTCCGATGAACGACGATATAAGGGAATCTGTGTTGATTGTGATGAGCAGGGACTTCCTGAGACAAAAACAGCAGACAAATCTCTGGCGAATCCCAAAGTCGGCTCATTCTGATGATGAAGGAATGAACGGACGTTTGAGATCTTCTTTAGAAATGTCACTCTTTCACGACGAGGTCAATGAAATATTTGGTATTTCTTAGATAAATTTGGATGGTTAGTCGAGAGCTTGCCACAGACGTTGAGAGAACATAGAGTAGAAGAGATACGGCATGAGTACAGAGAAACAGCAACAGGGACGTGGACAAGAGGTCTCAGCCAAGACGTGGTTGGGATTAGTGGGAGGCTTGGTTCTGTTGCTGGCTTTAGGATCGACCATGATTTGGTGGGGGAAGTCCGTTGTTCGTCCGCCTCAGGAAGCTCCATCGACTCCGCCTGATAGTCAGCACTGGGACGATTCTGCAGTAGCCACTTCAGCAAAATGCGCCTCATGCCATCCAGAGGAATATCGGCAGTGGTCGGGATCTGATCATGCGTGGGCTTTCCGCCCTCTTGATTCAAAGTTAGACGCCGAGGCGTATCACGGCAAAAAACTTCAAGCTCATGGGAGTTGGTTGAGTTTTTCAACGGACGCCCAAGGAGGCAGAAGTGTGACGGATAGCCAGACTGGCAAGACCTGGGTGGCTCAATATGCCACCGGGCGTACACCCCTTGTGCAGTATCTTTTACCAGCCAAGGATGGAGGATACCACACGATGAGTGCCGCTTGGGATACGGGCAAACGAGAATGGTTTGATATTTTTGGAGATACTCGCAGCAGTGGCGACTGGGGGCATTGGTTGGGGCGTGGTATGAACTGGAACTCTCAGTGCGCATGGTGTCATATGAGTGGTTTCAGCAAAAACTACGACGCTCAGAAGGATCTCTATGCTTCATCGTGGAAGGAACCTGGTGTGACATGTATCCAGTGTCACCAAGTGAGTGAGTCTGGGCCCCAACCCAAGACGGGATGTCTCATTGATAGTAGTAACAAGCCTGATATGGCTCGCATTCACGACAACTGTGCTTCATGCCATGCTCGCCGTGAAGAGTTTGACGACAAATTTACGATAGGGAAGCGTTTTGACGACCACTTCCGGCTCATCCTCCCCGTGCAACCTGGCGTTTTCTGGCCCAATGGTATGCAACGAGACGAAGACTACTGTGAGACGGGGCTTCGACTGAGTCGCATGGGAAAAGCTGGTGTGACGTGCCTTGATTGCCACGATCCTCATTCTGCTACTCTGCGTTTGCCACAGGAGAACAACGCTCTTTGCATGCGTTGCCACCAGGGAGGAGATCAGGTGAATGGCATCGCAGCTCCTATCATCGATCCTACTAAACACAGTCCATGTCCTTCGACGTCCATGGGGGCTCGTTGCGTCGAATGTCACATGCCTGAGTCGCCGTATATGGCGAGGGATCCTCGGCGCGATCACTCATTTAATAGCCCCGATCCTGAACTTTCCCTGGAGATCAAGCAACCGAATGCCTGCACCATGTGCCACAAGGACAAGGATGATGCATGGGCCGCAGAGGTTACCAAGAAGTTCTACGGTACAACTGAACGTCGCAAACAAGAGCGTCAACGAGCTCGTGCTGTACAACATGCTCTTGACGGCAACTCGGTAGCCGTGGAGCAGTTAATTGCTGTGTACGATGCAGAGGAAAATGAAACGTGGAAGGCCACCTTCTTGGAGTTAGCGGATCCGTGGGCAGAGGATACTCGTCTCATTGAGCGCGCTCGATCTGCAATGAAGGCAGAAACTCCTCTTTTGCGTGCTGCCGCGGTGCGCATTTTAGGACGGACTCACCCTGAGGAAGTCAAGGTGGCCCTAAAAGATCCCGTGCGAGCTGTGCGCATTCAAGCCGAGTGGGTCTTGCGCAGTGAGCTCAAGGCACAAAGCCCCGAATTTATTGAACTGGCTAAGAGTGCTTTGCACGAGGCAGATCAACCGCCCGGTGCCATGAAGTTAGCTCAGTTGGAAATGACTCTAGGAAACAACAAGGAGGCTGACGAGTGGTTCCGCAAAGCTCTGGAATGGGATCCTACTTCCTCCGTGATTCACCGCGACTATGCCATTTTCCTTTCCTCTCAAGGCGAATCGGCTCGAGCACTTGAGCAAATCAAGCAAGCAACCGAGTTAGATCCAGACGATCCGCAAGGGTGGTACTTACTAGCCCTTGGGTTAATTGAGACTAACAAGTCTGATGAGGCTCTAAAATCGTTCGAACGTTCATTAAAAATAGCTCCTAACTTCCTCCCAGCAAGATACTCGAGAGCTCTCCTCTTGGCGCAAGAACAAAGATATGCTGAAGCTCAGAGAGATTTAGGAATTTGCTGCCAATCTCAGCCACGCAACATAGAATACTTGTCTGCAGCTGCAACAATATCGTATTACGCAAAAGATAACAATGCTGCGATGCATTATGCTGTCCGCATACTTGAAATTTTCCCCAATCATAAGTTGGCGAAAGAGATATTAAAACAATCGACTGGACAAAGAGAAGATTAGGTATTAGTTATAAACATATTCCGCCACGTTAGTTGTGGTTATTAACTATGCCTAATAGAAGAACTCAAGCCGAACGAGCCGCGGAGACGAGCTCCAAAATATTAAACGCCGCTCAGAAATTATTTTCTTTGCATGGCTTTGATGGAGTCTCCATGCGCGATATCGCGACAGCAGCCGATGTCAACCTTGCCTCTCTCATTTACTACTTCGATAGTAAGCAGGGTTTGTACACAACCGTTGTGCTTCGTTATGCCGTACCAATTCGAGATGAACGCCTGAAAGCATTGGAAGAAGCTGATGCTAATCCTTCTCCAGAAGCTTATATCCGCGCGTTCTTAGAACCCGCCTACAACATCATCCTTAACGCCGCTGACTTGGGTGGCCATGATTTGGCTCGCCTCCTCTGGCGTCTTCCTCATGAACCTGTGTTCATTCTGGAAAAGATGTTGCCCGACTACGAAAATAAAGTCGTTGCCGCTTTTGAGAAGAGACTGAAATCTTGCTATCCTGAAATGGATTCTCGCGATTTCTCATGGTTCCTTCACGAAGCCCGTTCATTATTCCTTTCCACCTTGGGACGTTGCGCACAAGACAACGCTCTGTTGCCTGGTGAGGAATGGACTCATGATGCTGAATTCATGCTTAACCGTATGATCAGTTCTCTGACCGCTGGTCTCAATTACACTTACGAGCATACCACCAAGCGCGTCAAACAAATGGCTACGGCATAAGCCGAGCTTATTTTCGGATGAGGGCAGGGAAGCCCACCTCCCTGCCAAACTCTCCTCTCTTTGATTTTTCCTGTTCACGGCAGATGCTCGTGAACTCTGATGATGCCGTCTCTTTTGTCTTCTGAGACAAATAGGAATTTGGGTAAAAAGCACGCTTTTGGCGTGCATTAGAGTATGGGATCTGTTAGGCTGATCTCAGATATGAGCGTCATCCCCAATGTGCTGGCAGAACGTTATGCATCCTCTGCCATGAAGTCCGTGTGGTCGGCCGAAGGTCGCATCGTCCTTGAACGTGAATTCTGGATTGCCGTGATGAAAGCCCAGAAGGATCTCGGGTTGGATATCCCCGATGGTGTCATCGAATCCTACGAACGCGTCAAAGACCAAGTCAATCTTGATTCTATCAACGAACGCGAACGCCAAACTCGTCACGATGTAAAGGCTCGCATCGAAGAATTTTGCGCTTTGGCTGGATGTGAGCACATCCACAAAGGTATGACCTCACGCGACCTGACTGAAAACGTGGAACAGCTTCAGATCTGGCGTTCCATGGAAATTATCCGCACGAAGGCCGTCGCAACTTTGGCTCGCTTGGCTGAACGCGCCGAGCAGTGGAAGGATATGCCTTTGGCCGCTCGCACGCACAACGTCGCCGCTCAAACCACGACGGTAGGGAAGCGCATTTCTATGTTTGGCGAGGAACTTGTACACGCCCTTTCGTCATGGCTTTCCGTGATGGATCGCTATTCAGTGCGCGGTCTCAAGGGTGCTGTTGGCACGCAACTCGACCAGTTGTCACTCTTCCAGCAAGATAAGGCCAAGGTGATTGAACTCGAAGACCGAGTTTGCTCGCACCTCGGCATTCCATCTAAGCTGATGAATGTTGGCCAGGTTTATCCTCGCTCTCTCGATTTCTCGGTTGTTGCAGCACTTGTCGAATTGACGTCCGCTTGCTCATCCTTTGCTAAGACCTTGCGTCTTATGTCTGGACAGGAATTGGCTACCGAAGGCTTTGCTAAGGGCCAAACGGGATCTAGTGCCATGCCTCACAAGATGAATGCTCGTTCCTGTGAACGCGTCAATGGCTTCCACGTTATCCTCAAGGGTCACTTGACGATGATTGCTGGATTGGCTGGCGACCAGTGGAATGAAGGTGACGTCTCTTGCTCCGTGGTTCGTCGCATTGTGCTTCCTGATGCTTTCTACGCAGCCGATGGTCTATTTGAAACCTTCCTGACTATCCTGAAGCAGATGAACATCTACGAAGCCGTTGTTGAAACGGAACTTCGTCGCTATCTGCCATTCTTGATGACAACCACTATCCTGATGGAAGCCGTTAAGCGTGGAGTTGGTCGCGAAACCGCTCACGAAGTCATTAAAGAACACGCTGTTGCTGTTTCTAATGATCTCCGCAGTGGCAAGATTTCTGCCAACAACCTGTTGGATCGCTTGGGGGCTGATCCTCGCTTGGGTATTGACCGCAATACTTTGCAGGAAATCTTTGATGCCAACTCTCGTGCAACAGGCATGGCTACTTTGCAGGTCGAACATTTTGTTGACTCTGTACAGGCCATTACGGCTCAGTTCCCAGAAGCTGCAGCGTACGCTCCTGGAGCTATTCTGTAAGTCGTTAACGATCTACTCATACCACTTATCCAACGGTCAGAGGAATTGCTCCTCTGACCGTTTTTTTGACCTTGGTCAGCAAAAGACATAAGTCAGAATGTGGCTTCTCCCTGGCTGAGGATTCTTGACGCCTTGTAGAAGTCTTGGCATGTTATTGCGCGAATTATGAGTCGATTTGACCTCTTTGTAGTACGGAGTCTGCATGTATTGACCTGCGCAGGTCTCCTTGGAGCATGGGCTACGCTTGTTCCTTCCGCCGAGGCGGCGAGCAAGGCTCTCACTCTCGATGTTCCTCCCGATGAAATCTTAACAGTGGCTTCGGCCAGTTCACCACAACCTGCTTATTCTGGAGCACACACCGTGCAACAGGCTATTGACGGATCCTTGGAAACGCCAAACTGGCATGCCCCTGGTCAGAAGTTGGTAGAAGGGGAATTCACTTTTGATCAGCCTGAAGAAATCCACTACATCAGCTTTTGCGATGCTAACTTCCCTAAGGTTACCCTAGAAGCTCATTCAGGAGGGACCTGGAAGAAGCTTGGATCCTTCGAGTTGGGGGGCAGTAAGGTGGTGAAGTTCAAGTCTCCACTGACCAAAGTCGACAAAATAAAAATGGCGGTGGAATACCAAGAAGGTGAAAATCTTGGATTTGCGCTCCGAGAACTCCGCTTTTGCCGTCGTCTTCCGAATCCTCTGACCAAACAAATTCTCAAGGTATTTAAGGACACCAGTTGTTCGGAGTTGGTTCCTAACTGTAAGGTCGCCGATGTGAAGCCTTTGCCTAAACTCCTGCAAACGGTCGCCGCCAAACTGAAGAAGGGAACATACCCAGACAAGGAATTCCGCATAGGAACTTACAAGGCGTTCAGTAATCCCGACTTTGCTGGCAAGGTTCGCCATGTCAATGCTCTCAATAAATATGACAACCCTACGGGAATTGTTGCCAATGAAGGCGATGAACTTATCGTGTTTGTTGGCCCCACTAATGGCGAAGATATCGCTTTGGCATCTGTATCGCCGGCAGGCATCGACAACACGCTGTATCCGCTCAACGAGGGCATCAACAAGATAAACATCACTCGCAGTGGTCTTCTTTACGTGATGTACCATACGGACATCAGTAAGCCTCACAAGCCCATTACCGTTCATATTCCCGTCGGGCAAGGCACAGTCAACGGCTACTTTGACGTGACGCGCCACACAGACAAGGATTGGCAAAGGATGATAGCCAAGGCTCCTCACAAGGTCTTCGATATTGTTGGCCGACAGAGCATGATGACATTGCACACTGAATACCTCCGCCAATACAGCCCAGATTCTATCAGTCAATCGGTGCAAGTCTGGGATGAAAGCGTGCAAGCTATGTGGAAGATCATGGGATGGGATCGTTACCCTCAACCTATCAATAATCGCCAGTATGGACTCTCCACGGAATCTGGCCCTCACATGTATGCTTCGGTGTATTACTGCGGATATAGTCTAGGCGACCAAGGTCACACCATGCAGAATGAGGTCATTGCTCCAGGAATTCTGCAGGGAAATCGCCTCTGGGGGATTGGCCACGAAATTGGCCACTGCTACCAGCACCTCTTCAACTGGAGAAGCATGACGGAAAGTTGTAACAACTTCTTCGCTCAGCTCATCCTCGATCAAGTAGCCAACAAAATTAACGGCAACGAACTGGCAAGTGACATGGAAAATCCATGTAAGTACCTCTTGGAGGAAGCCGTCAAAGGGAAGCCTTTCCACGATCTCAATGGTTGGGCAAAATGGGGCTTTGCCCAGTACTCCTTCTATCTATACTTCCACAAGCTCGGTATTAATCCCGACTTCTATCCGAAGATGTTTGAATCGCTTCGCAAGAAGCCTTTGGTAGAACACCCAACGGAGGATGTCACCGCTTCCCACTTAGCTTGGTATGAACGTGTCTGTAATCTCAGCAAAACTGACTTTACAGAAGACTTTGAAACCTTCAATTGGTTTGTCCCTATTGAACACAGTGGCAACCAGTACGGAGAATACACGTTCAATATGACAAAGGCCATGGCTGATGCCTCGAAAGCCCGCATAGCCGCTAAGCACTATCCTAAGCCCAAGTACAGAATCGCCTTCCTTCACCAACACGGTAAAACGGTGGATCTCTGGGGCCTGAAACTCCATGGTTCTGAACTCAACGGCTATTGGAAGAAGTACCGCGACAATCCCAATCTCTCTCCTAGCGTACGTGCAACGAAAGAGGGGACGATGATCAAGGTTACAAACGGTGAAGCGGCCGCTGCTTTCTGTGTCCGTACGAATGGTAAAATCGTGGGTTACTACGACAGACCTCAGTTCGACATCGGCGACATTGAATGGAATGAAACCTCACAAGTTGAAGCCATCCCAGCTCTGGCAGCTGAACCTTACAAAGTGATTTACTCTGAAAAGCGTAAGTAAGTTTGTCATAAAATCTAATACGGCCCTAAGCGTAGCGAATTTACTCGACAGCTTAGGGCCGTCTGTTATCACAAAACCAATTAACCATGTACAGATTTGGTCATTCTTTGGGTTTAGCAAGTTTCGCCTTGGCTAGCACCCTTAGTCTCGTCGCATGCAGACAGAATGTCTCTGGCGACTGGGCGGGATCATGCACCAATATTACGTATGACATTTCGGCTCCATTGGAGCTCTCCCTGTCTGATATCGACGGAAAACTCTCGGGCGAATTAGAGATCCTTAGCGAGCAATTACAAGGAGATGGTCGCATTGAAGGCGAAGCCAAAGGGAAGAAAATCTTATTTTGGACGAATGTTGTCGTGTGGGAAGGGACTCTCAACGACGACAACTCCGAACTCCACGGACAATACGTCGTTCCCATCACCAATGAGGTCGGCGTCTTCCACTTGAAGAAAGAAGCAAAGTAAGCCAGGAAACCGGAGGTTTGACGTTGACTCAGGTGTCAGTCATGCCACAATAAAACTTAGTCCTGACTATGTGTGCGACAAGGAAGCGATGAGTGAGTGGCGGATGGTTTAGGCCCACAATTTCTCTATTCTTTGTTGTATACTTTATCGAAGAAATTTAACCATGAACTTAGCTCAAATTGTGCTGACAGGTGCTCTTGTTGCCTTGCCTTTGGCAAGTGTACAGGGAGCAAGCACCCAGCCTGCTACAACGGCAGTGGCTGTGGATCCATCACTTCCTCCGTCGGTATCGCAAGCTCTTTCTGCTGGCAATATGGCGGCTCTTCAAAAGGCCTTGCAAAAGGAGCTGACTAAGCGAGCAGGGAATTCCCCCGCAAAAATGCTTAAGGATGCTTCTTACCAACAGTTGCTTGCTATGCACGAAATCCTGCGTGTATCAGGAGCAGACAATGTCACCGAGATGTGGAAGAAGAGTCCTCAAAATGCTGACTTCCTCAAGATGTTCCTACAGGATCGTGAATGGATGGAACTCTACCTCGGTGCAGGGCTCATCGCTGAAGATTCTTCTGCGGGTCTCCAGGTGCTCAGCGACATTTGGAAGGCTGAAGGTCAAAAGAAGAACTTCCGCAAGTATATCTCTTTAGCGACGGGTATTTCCTCGTTCTTCACAGCAGGTCCCTTTGTTAAGACTCTCGAACGTAGAAAGGAACAGTGCCAACCTGTTCGCCGTTTCAAGATCTTCAAGAAACTCAACGAAAAGGGGCGTTTGCATCCTCGTTTCCTCAAATTGCGTCCCTGGGAAATCCGTTTTGCCACAGGCTTACACTGGGATGACAAGTCCTACGAATGGTCTAACGAAAACGTTAACCTTCCATGGCGCCGTTACACGGATGCCTTTGTCGCCGTTCCTTACCGTGGCCTAAGCTACTTTGGGGACAGCATTCAAGGGCCTCTTTACTATATACCGTGGAGAGATCTGAATTCTCAGACGGAAAACTCTGAAATCATCGGTGCTGTTTGCGGTGGCGGTTCTCACTTTGGAGCTATTGCGGCCCAAGCTCACGGTTTGCCTGCATATACTGTTGGGCAACCTAGCCACTGCGCTTATGCGGTTCGTGTGAAACGTGGTGACTGGCGTGGCGGTTATGGTGGCCCTGATGGTGGAATGCACAACTACATCTTTGGACCACAGGCGCCGACCTCATTCCTGTTGATGGAAGCTGTCTTCGAGGACAATAACGTCATTGATAAAGCATACCGTTGGGCTTCTCAGGCTCGCTTGGATGAAGCCGTTGGTAACGCAGATGCTGCTCTTAAAGATTGGCAAGAAGCCGTTAAGGTATCTCCTCTGCACCCATTCTTCCGCAAGGAATTGCATCGTCTCATGGAGTCTAAGGGTTGTTCCCCAGAAGATTGGGCAGCTTATGCGAAGGATGCGTTGGGATACTATACAGGACACGGCTTTGCTGCGGTGGATATGCTGAAGGACATCCAAGGGAAGTTCCTTCCTAGCATGAGCCCTGCGGATCGCGTCGCTTGGTTCCAAGCTGTACACCGTAAATTGGCAACGAGTCGCACGTCATGGGCTCTAAAGTTGGAGCCTATTCTCAATGATGAGATGAACTACTTGAAGTCCGAAGACGAAAAGGCCGACTTCTTGGAAAAAGTCCTAGCGGTTCACTTGAGACAAGGTGATGGCGTGAACTTTGGACAGACTCTTGAATGGGCGGTTAATACCTATGTTGCCAAGGGCGATCCCGATGTTTTCTCTAAAGCATTTGATCGAGTGGCTCGCATGGCTCCTGCTGCTACCTCAGATAAGGCATCTGACAAGGCTCCTGATGCGAAGAAGTTGCAAGAAGCCTATGGCAAAGCCATTTTTGCTACTGAATCAGCTCGTTCTATGCCAGCCTTCCAAGCCTTGAGCAAAGCCGCTGCTAGCTTCTCAAGTATTGATACAAGCAAGTCGACCATTAAGACGCAGATCCCCGATGGTTGGAAACTGATGCCACCCGATGGTTTGGTGCGTTGTTCGTCAACCTCTCAGTGGGATACTCCTCAGGATCACTTGAACATTTTGCGTCCTTGCGGTGGTGCTCAACACACCGATAAGGAAGCTAATCCTTCGGTCATTGTGGAATTGCCCAAGGCCATTGATTTGGCTGGGGTATTGGTCACCAAGCGCGATGGTAATGAAGACCGAATGAAGAAGATGCAGGTGTCTACCTCTGTGGACGGAGCCACATGGTTCCCCTTAGATCAGACGGATGATATGGCTAAAGAATGGCTCATCAAATCTCCTGATGCTCGCAAAGCCAAGTGGATTAAGGTGGAAGCTCAAAACCCCGAGCCCAACTTCATGCACGTTCGCCACATCTTGATTTATCAAAAGTAACTTTTCATGATTATGAGACGTTTTCATGTTCTCCCTGTATTGCTAACGGTTGCCTGCTTGGCGTCACCTCTCTCAGCTAGTTTGCCCGATTATAACTCCGTTAAGGAGGATGCAAAAAATCAGGGCAAATATATGCTCGTGATCTGGACGGGATCTGATTGGTCCCCCACCTCTCCTGATGTCGTTAAAGCCGCTGAAACTTTGTCTACGACAACTCCTGAAGGTTTCCTCTGGTGTATCCACGATGAAAAAGACGATGTTACGGAAGAAGAGGCTCGTTTACCTCGTCCTCCTGGGCATGTCTTCAACATTCCAGCTATTGAGGTTGTTTCTCCTGATGGCAAACTTGTTTTCTTGCAGGAAGGGATCAAGGCGGACAAGCTTCCTGATCTTTTGAAGAAATCCGTCAAGGCCATGAACCAGATGGAAAAAGCTCAGGAATTGTGGAAACAAGCTGACCAAGCGAAAGGTCCCGCCGCGGCTGAACTTTTGGGTAAGGGCTTATCCCTTTTGACTGCCAATGCCATTGCTGAACGCAAGGATATTCAAAAGCGCATTAAGGAGGCTGATCCTGAAGATACCAAGGGAATGTCTCAATACGGTTTTGATTACCTTGCTTTCTTTGAAGGTTTGCAACGCAACCTCAAAGAATCTGAAAAGAATGGTAAGAAGGATTACAAAGCTCAGCATGATGCCGTTGCTAAGGAATTGGCTAAACCTGGCCTTCCTAAGCTCATGCAACAGCAGTTGCTTGGTGCTGATTTCATGCTTTATAAGGATGCTGGTGAAAAGGCAGAAGCTCTTAAGGTTCTCAAGGCTATCGAAAAGATCGACCCTAAGTCTCTCATGGGGCAAGGTGCTAAGAATTATTACGCCTTCCTCACGGAGCCTGTCATACTGAAAGAACCAACTATCCACGAACTTACCTTGCGCCCTGACTTTACACCTACCCGACTCAAGTTGGGTAAGATGTACCAAGGTCCTGGCACCTACAAAATTACTTTTGAAAAAGCATTCAATGGCGGTTGCAACATCCGCAATCCTCGCTTCGTCAAAGGTAATAAGGTATTAGCTGAGTTGCCTTCCGATCAACGTGATAAGAATGGCACGGAATGGGAACTGAGCATTGATTCCAAGGATGCCCCCGATCTCCTTTTCGATTGCCAAGGTAGTGGTTGGTTCGACCAGATCTTCTACCACATCCTCGTGACGAAGAAGAGCTAATCTCCACATCTTCACCAATTTCCCCCTAGCGCCACGGCTCTTTCCTGAACCGTGGCGTTTTTTGTTTCTCCTTTGAGGATAAACGTACAATGACGTTACGCTGTAAACACTTGGAAATAGGTGGATTTTGAGAAAATAGAGCTGAATTTATGACGAAATCGCCTCGTACGTGGATGGAAATGCTATAAATGACTTTGTTGGAATGAGCAATGGGTATAGATCTGTTTTGGAAACACAACAGAGTGAAAAGCAAAAGTAGCTCTGGATAAAAGGCTTCTGAGGATCGAGAAGAGTATTGATAAAGTAGTAGGTTAGATGGAGAGAAGCAGGTTGGAATCACTGATCCGGATCCCAGCCTGCTTCATTGAAAGTTGGTGAATTCTTTCAACTCATCTATCCAATGACTTGATCTCTTTTGCGTAACGATGTGTGTGAAGAACTGAGTGTATGGAAGATAGTGAAAGACGTGTTCATGGATAAACGATGAGAGTGACTTCCTGGACAACCTAGTTCTCCGTGGAGTTGAGTTATCAAAAGCTCCGAGGTTGGTAAATGGAATGATGAGCTGTTCGTAACTTAACGATGAATGCAAAGGAAAAGCCCTGTCCCTCAGATGAGGAGCAGGGCTTAACTCGTTGGGAGAGTCTCACATTCTCTCCCATTAGCATCTATGGATACTACTTACCTACCGTGGAGTTTTTTGGTTAATTAGGCTTTAGGAGCATCTGCCTTGTTATCATCCTGAGCCTTCTTAGCGGCTTCACGACGGGCATCCATTTCAGCCTTGCGAGATTCAGCGGCCTTCTTGGCATCAGCCTTAAGGGTAGCTTCTTCCTGCTCGGAAAGCTTGCCATCCTTGTCAGCATCGTATTTTTCAACGAGGAGCTTGTGGCCCATCATGAATACAGGGTTCATTTGACCTGCAACACGATTCATGCCTGGGCGACCTTGTGGGCCTTGAGGTCCACCTTGAGGACCGCGAGGTCCTTTTGGCTCACAACCGCAGTTGCCACCTTGAGGGGCAGGTCCTTGAGGTCCAGCCTGAGGTCCCTTTGGCCCGCTTTTGCAGTCACTATTCTGAGGAGCAGGAGCTTGTCCGTCTGGTCCAGCCTGAGGGCCTTGAGGACCTTCTGGGCGTGGGCCTTGTGGAGCAGGTGCTCCCTGTGGACCAGCTTGGGGACCTTGTGGGCCACGAGGTCCTTGAGGTCTACCCTGAGGACCGCGAGATCCCTTTTCACCGCAACCACAGTTGCCTTGAGGACCGCG
>CAYNVM010000004.1:13725-51534 GCA_964400645.1 uncultured Akkermansia sp.
CCTGAGGACCGCGAGATCCCTTTTCACCGCAACCACAGTTGCCTTGAGGACCGCGAGCTTCGTTAGCAGCCTTCAGTTCTTCTTCAGAGAGCTTACCGTCTCCATCCTTGTCAAACTTCTTAACGAATTCTGCCTTACGTTCTTCTTCGCGCTTAGCAATTTCAGGATGATCCTTGAGCCAATCTTCGCGCATGGCCTTCTTCTCATCGTCGGAAAGCTTACCGTCGTTGTCCTTGTCGTACTTCTTCAGAATTTCGGCACGCTTAGCTTCGTGTTCCTTCTTAAGATCTTCGTGGATCGTCTTGATTTCGTCTTCGGAAAGCTTGCCATCCTTATCAGCATCATATTTTTCAAGGACGAGTTGTTCACCAAGGATGAACACGCCAAACTTTTCAGGATCCATGCAAGGTCTTTGCTGAGGACCGCGTTGTTGAGGACCTGCCTGAGGACCACGAGGGCCTTGTTGGAAACGATCGCCATGGCGAGGACCACGAGGACCGCGGTCACCTTCAGGACGAGCTTGAGCAGGAGCAGGCTGATCAGCTGGGGCTTGAGGTGCAGGAGCTGCATCTTGAGAGAAAGCACATGGCACTAAAGAGAAGGCCATTGCAAGCAATACACTTTTCGTCATAGTAATAATCCAGTTTAGGTTAAACAGGGAAGGAGTCCTGATGGGTTCCATCCCCATCGTTGCCTTCTGTTTATTAAAACACCATCACGGGAATAAAGTTGCAACGATGATGTAATTTTTTTGTAGTTTCCAACAACTTGTCCCCTCTGATTGCTCAGCGATAAAGGGTTATGCCTTAGAAATGATCAAGTATGCTGACAGATGTTCCTGAAGTGACGAGAGAAAATAGTTGCACAATGTCATCAGGATGCATGCGCACGCAACCATGAGAGGCAGGAGTCCCTAAAAGAGAGATGTGGTTGGTCCCATGTATATAGATATAGCGCGAATGCGTATTGGCATTGTCTGCGTCTAGGCCATCAAGCCAGAGAATGCGCCCCAAAATCATATCGGCATCTGCATTTACTGAGTCGGGCAGGGCATCAGGCCAAATTCCAACAGGTCTGCGAGACTGGAAAAGCGTACCTGCAGGTAGTCCTTCGCCAATACATTCACGTATACAAAAAGATCCCAGAGGGGTTTGCCCTGAACCTTCTGTACAGCCTGTTCCATTGAGAGCCGTCGAAATGGTGTATGTAGAGCAAATGACTCCGTCAGAAAGTCTCACGACACGCATCTGCTGCTCCTGAATGCCTATAACAATCTGATAGAGAGATATTCTAGCGCTTGAATGATTGGATTCAGAAGACATGGCTAGGAAGGTACATGCTTATGACCAAGCAAGTTTTACGCGCTCTGTTTGCTCTGGCGTAAGAGAACCTAAACGACCAATCATGCGAGCAAAGTACTCAGGTCGTGTCCACCCGTGTAGGCTCTGAACTTTGTCGCCTTTGAACTTCCACGATGGGATGGGGACGATGACGTCCATCACTTCATCGGCCTTTGGAGCAATGCGTACCAAAGCGGAGGTGACGTCGTCAGCAAGATCTGGATGATCTTTCAACACATCAAGCAACCAATTGCAGGTCAATATCGTTGGTGTGGCGTCTAGAGCGGTCAAGTGTTGTGCAAGTTGCTCTCTATTCAGCCCCGTACGGATCTTATTAGCGTAATCTGAAAAACGGAGGTCAGCCAATGAGAGCAGAGCATCAATCACAGGCGTTGTGTCGAGAACGCCCTCTGGTGTCTTAACCACCAAATCTGAAAGAAGAGTAGCACCAGGGAATCTGTCTGCATCCGTAGGCTCTGCGAGCGTAATTACCAAAAATGCAGCATTACGACGAATGACAGGATTGGGATCAGCGAGAGCAAAAGGAACAAGTGAACGCCATCCATTACCTTGGCGTTGACGAACAAACTGAGCCAACTGATGGACGCAGGTCATGCGCTTTTCATCAGCCACAAATTTGCGGAATTGACTGTAAATCTCGAGGCTTTCTTCCAAACGATTGGCATCATTGCAGGTGACAAGCCCATAGGCAATCATCGCCAAAGGCCACTGAGATGGACCGATGTCATCTCGACGGCTAGGATCCATGACAAGTGCAGCAAGTCGCTTGAGTTCGGAAAGAGAATCAGTTTGATCTTGGTAAAGCCCCATGCGCTTTATCATGCCCGCAATGACGTCATAAATCCAGTCTTTGCCGCCCCATTCTCCTGAAAAAAGACATCAGCTCCCTGAAGCAAACTCAAGGAGCTGATGTGAGTTAATGTAAGAGAGGATTTAGCGAACGCTCTGTTGTCCTTTTTCAAAGAGCTCGTTGATTTCCTTTACTCGTTCAGGAGTGATGGAATCTTCGCGCACTGGCTTGTTTGCAGGAGTACGTTCAAGAGTATATCCGAAATGTTTCTGATAGCGCTTCTTGTGAACTTCCAACTTTTGTTCAAGTTCATCAAGAGTGGGGTGATTATTAAAATCTCCCCAACTGTTTTCGGAAACAGCAATGGCGCGAGGGAAGGTCATGTACATGAGTAGTTCAGCAGAGGGAATCCATTCTGCCCACATGCACAGGTTAATACCCTTGATATGACTTGTCTCTTCAGCTGAGCGACCATCTCGTGGGTCAAACTCATAGCATTCCTTGAGAAGGATGGGCTTGCCTCCTGGCCGGAACTTAGGATCGTCCTTCGGGAATTGCTGTTGGCAACGAGCGAAGTAGTACTTAAATTGAGGAGTAACGATAAGGTTAATCCCCTGTTCCTTGGTCTTGTCTATGACATTCGGGAATTCACCAGGAAGCCATGACATCACGGTTTCTCCCTTGTGGTAATAGCTCTTCTTAATGTCATACCAGAGGATTGGCTTTTTACCACGAGTCCCCAATTGTCGGCCAAGATCCTTGGTAAAGTCGCTCATCTCAGCTTCAACGTCGTCGCCGTAGCCTTTCGATGTACGGTATTTCTTACAATCTGGGCAGTTTTTCCATTCTCCCATAGGGCATTCATCGCCACCAATATGAACGAATTCAAAGGGGAATGTTTGTTGGACCGTATTGAAAACATCTTTGATGAACTTCTTTGTTCCTGACTTCTGTGGACAGATAAGGCGATTAGAGACGCCACCGTGAGTCCAGAGCGTTGGACGTTCTTTGTTGCAACAGAACTCGGGATATGATGCTGCTAATGCCATGTTGTGTCCAGGGAACTCAATCTCAGGCAAAACATCGATACCTCGCTTAGCACAATACTTAACCAAGTCCTGCATATCCTTAGCCGTGTACATCCCTTCATTGGCAAGTAGGGAATTCTCCTGGCCTTCTGGAGCTGATGGACGTACAGAACCAATGGTCTTCAACTTGTCGTAGCCTGGGATTTCAAGTCGCCACCCTTGGTCTTCAGTCAGATGCAAGTGCAGGACATTGTACTTGTAGTAATGCATGGCATCGACAAACTTGTACAAATCCTCCATGGGATAGTAATAGCGACCCAAATCGACCATCATACCGCGCCATTCGAAGTTGGGTTGGTCAGTGATGGTACCGCAGGGAATACCTTCTGGGCTTTCGGCCAAAGCATCCTTGAGTTGCTTTAGGGTAGACTGAGCCATGGCTGCCCCATAAGGTGTCGAGCAACTGATCTGCACGCCTTTTGGGGTGATTTTGAGGACATATCCTTCTTTGCCTAAATTACCGACTTTTTTGGTACCGAGTACCTTGAGATTGGTTGTTTTGCCTGAGCTTAGCTCTAGCTTAGCGGGTTCTGGGATCATGTTGTATGGGTTAACCGCCAATGCAAGTGGCGTCGACAACAGCCCCAGAAGGAGGGAGAGTGCGGAGGCTAGTTTCATAAATGGTTATTGGGATAGAGCAATAATAATTTATTTAGGAAGTCCCGTTTGAGGATCGTACTTCTTAGCGTCTTCAGCCTGTTCCTTGGTCTGGTAAAAACGCACATAGTCGATGAGGTACTTCACTGGGAAACCTGCACCATCTGCAGGGGCCTTTTCACACCAGTTGCCACCGACAGCTGAGTTTAAAATAAGATAGAATGGTGTTCTGAAGGGATTGCCAGCATCATCATTGTACTTCACTGAGTCGATCTCCAAGGTCTTGACTTCCTTATCGTCGACGAGAAGTCGAATGCTGTCCTTATCCCATTCCATGACGTAGACATGGAAGTCGTCTGAAAGATTAGGGATATTTACTGTTCCCCCACGAGATGCGTCACGATCAGAAACACCATCTGGACTCATGTGAAACGTAGAGTAGACGACATCAGGCTGCTGAGAGATGTTCTCCAACATGTCAATCTCACCATTCGTGGGCCATCCCCACTTATTCTTCCCGAGCAACCAAATGGCTGGCCATATTCCTTTGGTCTTAGGCAACTTGGCACGGACTTCGAGACGCCCAAAGAGGAACAGCTTGGTCTTGATTGTTGTTACAGACCCAGACGTATAGGGCATAAATTCCGTCTGCTCGATCCAGTTTTTACCGTTCTTCTTAAAGTTGATATTGGCGAACTTCTCAAATCGAGTTTCTAACACCAAATTACCGTTTTCTACGCGAATGTTCTTTGGCCGAGCTGTATAGGTTTGTTGAGAGCCTTGGTTGCGGATCACCCCTAGTTCAGGAGACCATTTCTTGGCATCTACTTTGTTGCCATTAAATTCATCACCCCAAACATACACGTAACCTCCCGGTAACTTCTTGGGAGCTACTTGGTCTGCGGCCATCACATTCAAGGCACTAGCTACCATGAGGGCAAGCGGTACAAAAATTTTCATGCAAAACTATACTACACACCAAGCCCTCCGTTGCAAGAACGGACTGTTCTCTCTAGCTTGCCGAATTTATGCTATTGTCCCTATAAAATCAGCTTAATTCGTTGATCTACCAATGATCCATGGCCTAGCCAATCATAAGCTTTTCAGTCATTTTCATAAACCGGGCTGGAATAGGTCGATCTAACTCCCATGTAATGTTCATAGGACTAGACCCTGTGTGTTTCACGTAGCGGACTAAGCCTAAGTATGTGTAATTAGGTGTATCCTTGGTTATAGGATCCTTTTTGAATTCGCGGACAAAGAGCAGAACTTTGCTACCTTCTTTCTCATGGTTGATATAGCGTTGTCCTGTGCTTGAAGACTCGGCTGTGTTGGATTGGCTTTGCCAATGGAAGAGTTTGTCACTGATGGAATAATCTTCATAAAGAGTGGAAGGGGAGTAGTCCTTTTCAGCCTTATTCAACGTTACAAAGAGAAGATCTACTTTAAGTTGAGGAAGATATTTAACACCTTCTCGCATACTCGATGGGTTCATGTGCCCGAGTGCAACAAGGATTTGGTCGCGAGAATAGGAACAGTGGAGATCCAAAGGGCAAGGGAATCCTAAGTGCACAGGTTCATCCACGAAGTCAATGTGGCCAAGACAATAGGTGAGCAACTGGCGTATCTCAGTTAGTAAAATGGGTGAATGAGCCAGTTCATTGAAACGATTAATGACAACAGGATTGTCCCAGTCTTTAATCCCTTCCATCCAGATGGTAGCATAGAACATTTGAACCATTTGGACTTCTTCTGTGCTCAAATGATTGTGATTCCACTGTAGCGGTGAAGCAAGCCAATCGAGAAGGAATGAAATCCATCGGCGAGAGTTGGCAGAACTGAGTCGTCCTAGTGCTTTTACTGGGACGAAATCAGAATGAGGTTCGTCTACAAACGTAGTTACTCCAGCCTGAGCACATAGTTCTGAAAAAGTTGTTTTCTTGTAAATATGTTTTGGTGAGATCTGGTATCGTTCGCAGAAGTTGTTCAGAGTAAGCTCCCCTCTGCCATATTCATCAACAAATGATCTAACAAGATATAGTAGGTAATTACGAGATCCTGTGGCTGTACTGATATTATCAAGAACATAGTCCATGGCTTGTCTCTCCAATTGGATAAAACAGCCTGTGGGTACAGAGAGGAACCCCGTTTGCACTTCTTGGCGCAAACTGCGGTGTGATTCCGCTAGGATAGCCGAGAATTTACGTTCAAAACTGTAATTTTTGTTAGCCTGACCAATAAAATCTAGAACGGTGAGAATCTCCTTGTTGTTAGCAAGACGTAGTCCTCGACCTAATTGTTGGATGAAAATGGTCAACGATTCAGTAGGGCGGAGGAAAAGAACTGTGTTTATCTCAGGGATATCTACCCCTTCATTGTAAAGGTCGACAACGAAAATGATTCGTACTTTGCCTTCGAGAAGATCTTTTTGAGCCGCATTACGAATATCTGGATGTGATTCTCCCGACAACCACATGGCTGGAATGCCATGATCGTTGAAGAACCTGCTCATGAACTTGGCGTGTGCCACATTGACGCAGAACCCAAGAGCAATCACTCTATTGATATCGGCAGTGTATTTAAGGAGAGACTCTAAAATAATTCGGGCGCGCTTCTCAGCTTCAGACTTGTTAGTAACATAACGCTCTGTCAGTTCTGATGTATCATACTTGCCAGACTTCCAGGTACAATGGGCTAGGCTGACTGGATCAGTAACTCCAAAGTATTCGAAGGGGCAGAGGAGCTTTCTGTTGATAGCCTCTGGAAGACGGATCTCCGCTGCAATACAACCGTCAAAGTATGAAAGAATACTCTTTCTATCGAGACGTTCGGGAGTGGCTGTAAGCCCTAGAAGAATCCGTGGTTTGAAGTAATGAAGCAGGGCTTGGTAGGAATCTGCTGCGGCATGGTGAAACTCATCAATGACGATGTAATCGTAGTAATCGCAATCGAGCTTATCGATCCACTTCTTAGAATTGAGCGTTTGGATGGAAATGAAGACATGCTCGGTTTGCCTAGCCTCGTATTCACCAACGCAGAGATCTCCGAAATTCTGATCCCTCAGGATGGCTCGATATGTATAAAGACTCTGCTTTAGAATCTCCTTACGGTGAGCCACAAAAAGTAAACGATGTGGGCGATGAGGTTCGTCTTTTATGTACCTCTTATAATCTAGAGCTGAGATAACTGTTTTCCCCGTACCTGTTGCTGCTACCACCAGATTTTTGAATCGACCCCGGACATCGCGTTCTGCTTTGAGTTGATCAAGAATTTCCTGTTGATACGGATAGGGCCGTATCTCCATGATATAGCAGTTGTCTTCTGAGATCTTATGGTTACCTTCTCTTTGTAGAGCTATTGCTAAGCGTTCTCGTTGACTAGGATCATTTTGTGGCGTGTAGTCCTCAAACTCTGTTGACTGCCAATAGCTTTCAAACGTAGCATTGATCTTGTCAATTGTTATTGGGAGTTCTTGTTGAGTCACTTTAAGATTCCATTCAAGCCCACTTGAAATGGCTGGATTACTTAAATTGGAGGAACCAACGTACGCAGTAGAAAAACCTGTATTCCGATGGAACATGTATGCCTTAGCATGGAGACGAGTACGAGCAGTATCGTAACTGATACGAATGCTCGTGTTTGGCAATTCCGCAAGCTTATCAATGGCCTTCAAATCTGTGGCGCCCATATAAGATGTTGTCACGACTCGTAATTGACCTCCACTCTTCGTGAAATCTGTAAGTTCATTGATAATACGTTGTAGCCCACTCCATTTAATAAAGGACACGAGCATATCTACGCCGTCGGCACTCATGATTTCCTTCTTGAGTTCACTAGCCATCTGCGGTTCGTGACTGGCTCCAGTAAACAGAGAACTTTGAGCAACAGAACTCTCTGGCCGAATGTAGTCTTTAGCTTTTTTGTTTAGGACAAGAGAAGGATCATGTTCTTTGAGAAGGGCCAGGAGAAGTTGTGCATTTTGAGAACTAACTTGCAGATCATTAAGGCCAATATCATTTGTTTGTTTAGCAATAAGACTGATAATATTGTTAGTGAGGCTAAGTTGTGATTCTTGACCATTTGTCTTATCTGTCATTGTCCCCAGAGCCTTTCGAATGATCCCTGTTAGGTATTGTGTGAGGTATTGAGCGGCCTCTTCATTATCTAAATACTCTAGTGCTTGTCGCTCTTCAGGAATATTTCCTAATCTCCTGGCCATCCAGTCATTAACGATCTGCTCATAGAGGCCAGGTACTAAGTCGTCGTGATTACTGTGTAGATCATTTCCCATGACACTAGATCTGATGTTAAAGATGTATCAATCGAGCTGCATTCGATGATATGAGTTAATAATACTGATATAAACAATACTCTGGCTGGGACCAGATTTTTTTGGGATAAATGTGGAGAGACTTCTCTGAGGAAGTTGAGAATTTATCTTTTCATCACAAGGGAGAGATTATTGAATAGAGCAAGAATGAGCCAAGGATACAGGATTTTACTGGCAGAGGATGAAGACCAAATCCGTGAGGTTTTGGTTGATGCTCTGGTAGCTAAAGGATTCGAAGTGATTGGCGTGGAAGATGGGAAACGTGCTAAGGAGTTGCTCCAAATAGATGATTTTGACTTAGCTTTGTTGGATGTATGCATGCCTGAGGCGAGTGGCTTTGGGGTACTTGAATGGGTTCGTGAGCAAGACTTAGGGATTCCAGTGATTATGTTGACGGCTCGGAGTGAGGAGGAAGACAGAATCCGCGGTCTTAACTTGGGAGCAGACGATTACGTGGTCAAACCTTTCAGTATTCGTGAATTGATAGCACGAATTGAGGCAGTATTGAGAAGAGCTCCCCGACGAGAGGTGGCTCAGAAGAAGTCTAACGAGTGGCGTTTGCCAGGAGCCAAGCTAGATCAGCAGACCTACCAACTCCACTTCGATCATGGAGGAATGGTGTCTTTGACCGAGCGCGAGTACGAGTTACTGAGCTATCTGATGAGTCATGAAGGAGAATTGGTAAGCAGAGATGAACTCTTACTCCGTGTATGGGAGATGGACCCGCGGTTAACTGAAACAAAGACCGTGGAAATGACCATGGTTCGCCTGAGAAATAAGCTCGGAGAAGACTTATCAAAGTCGATAGAGACCTTGCGAGGTAAGGGATATCGGTGGATAGGAAGGAGAGAATGATGGCATTTCAGTCGAGCAAATGGCGCATTATCGTTTTACCTCTCTGTCTCATTCCGTTGCTAGGGATGATGGGATGGCTGACGTGGCGTTTGGAAATTCGCGAACGAGCTTCTGCCGACAATGAACAGCGAGTTCAGTTGGCCAGTTGGACTCAGTTAGCTATCCGCGAAATCGATGCATTTGGGACAAGCTTTCTTGCAGATGAGCAATCTCGTTGGAATGACTTGCACGACTTGATGGACGAAGAGGGATCTGTAGATCCGGGGCAGAATAGGCTATTGGGCAATCTGGCACTGACGACGCTGTCTGAGAATAAACCCAACTATGTTCGAGGGTATTTGATGATTTTGCCTGATGGTCGTATTGATTCTCCAGCTTCTGATCCATCATGGTTGGCTCAAGTAAGAGCTAACCCTCAACTAGGCACTGAGCTCCTTGTTAGCATGAAGAAACATGGAAAAGAGCTTGGGCAAGGAGAAGAAAGCCTAGGAAGCTTTGTCATTTTTTGGCAAGGACACGACCTGTTTGCTCTAAGAAAAGCTCATTCTTTGCATGGTCCCTGCATGGAAGGAATTGCTTTTGGTTGGCCAGAGTTGCGCCAAACGTTACTCCAACGAGTTGGGAACAAACTCCCCAAGTGTGACATCTATCCTTTGTGGCAGGCACTCGATCATCCCGATGCTGATGGAGTTAAGTCACAGATTCTTCCCATTGTCTTTTCGCCAGGGGATGAGTTAGTAGAAGGGACTAAGCCCAACTTGGCCATTCTGCACCAATCCCTCATTATTGCTTGGGGCATTTTGCTGTGTTCTGTCGCAGGTTTAGTGGTGTTGGTTATGGCACTGATTCGCCTAGAACGCAAACAGCGAGATTTCGTTTCAACGGTTACCCATGAGTTGCGCACTCCTCTTACAACGCTGTCCTTACATGCCGAAATGTTGGAGGAAGGCCTTGTCGCTGAAGAGAAAAAGCCTAACTATTATGCATCGATGTTGAGCGAGTGCCGTCGTCTTGACCACCTTATCGAGAATGTTTTGTCCTATGCTCGTTTACAACGAGGAGGAGCCCGCCCAAAGCGAGACTCTGTCACCGGCGAGGAATTGTTTGATCCGATAGCTGAGCAAATGAGAGAGCAACTGAAGAAGGCTAACGTAAGCTTTTCGTACACGATTTCACACCCCGCTCGAGTACGTCTCATTCATACGGATGCTATGGCAGTTGAACAGATCATCTCTAATCTGACGACAAACGCTATTAAGTATGCCTCTGAAGTGCCTCAGCCAGAAGTACAGCTACAGGTCGTTTTGGATATGCATTCAGTCCTCGTTTGGGTCCGTGATAATGGACCTGGTATTCCTCCCAAAATGAAGCGGCAAATCTTCCAACCGTTCCGGAGACTTGATAACGCCTTAGGATCTCGACAACCTGGGGTCGGACTAGGGTTGGCCTATTCTCGAGACCTTGCTCGCTCTCTAGGTGGCAATTTGAAACTAGAATCTAGTTCTCTAGGTGGAGCTACCTTTCTCCTAGTTTTGCCACTGAGCCTATAATGGAGACAGAATTAATGATACGTTCATGAACTAGAACCGTGGGCTCGGTATCTATATTTTGCAAGATCATGGATGATCAAATAAGTTTAATTATTATGGCATCGACAAAATCAGAGTAGGGGAGGGCCTTCTTTTATATCTTGCCCGCATCCGTTATGGCTAGTATGCTTCAGCCAGATAACAACTATGAAAGCAGTACTTTTGTTTTCCGGACAAGGCGCTCAGAAAGTGGGCATGGGTCAGGATTTGGCCAATACCTATCCCACCGCAAAGGCAATGATTGAACAAGCCGATGCTGCCTTGGGTCTTTCTCTTTCTAAGATCATGTTTGAGGGCCCCGACCAGGAATTGACCCGCACATGTAATTGCCAACCTGCTTTGTATGTTCACGGCCTTGCTTGCCTTGCCGTCCTCAAGGAACTCGTTCCTTCATTGACTCCAGTGGCTGCAGCTGGTCTTTCCCTAGGGGAATTTACAGCTCACGCAGCAGCAGGAACTTACTCTTTTGAAGAAGGTCTTCGCCTCGTCCAAAAACGTGGTGCCTTCATGGAAGAAGCTTGCAATGCCACGAAAGGCACAATGGCTGCTATGATCGGTGGTTCTGATGAAGCAGTTTCCGCTCTTGCTAAGGAATGTGATGTTGATGTGGCTAACTTCAACTGCCCTGGACAAACGGTTGTTTCTGGTACAGAAGAAGGTGTTGATAAGGCTATTGCTGGCGCTAAGGCTGCTGGTATTAAGATCGCTAAGAAGCTTAACGTCGCTGGTGCATACCACTCTCGCCTGATGCGCAGTGCCCAGATCAAGCTTGCTGAAGAGCTCAAGAACGTTCAGTTCGGTACTCCCTCTATTCCTGTTTACTGCAACTTTGAAGCTCGCGTCGTCACTGGACCCGATGACATCCGCAAGGTCCTCGAAGAACAAGTATGTGGTTCCGTTCGTTGGACGGCTTCTATGCAACAGCTTATCGAACAAGGCGAACGCCTCTTCATCGAACTTGGACCAGGGAAGACTCTCGCTGGCATGATGGGGCGCATCTGTAAGGAAGCTAAGGTCATTTCCATCGACAGTGTTGAAACTCTTCAAGCTGCAGCTGAAGAACTCAACGCTATGGCCTAAAGGTCCTCCATTATTTTTTAGTCCCCATGTTCCCAATATCGGAGCATGGGGATTTTTGTTATGAGACGTTGCGCACTCAAGAAAGGGTGGACGAGATATGGATCGGCAGAGTAACTTTGGTAAGAACCATGAGTCACAACATAGACGAGCATAAGAATGCATCAGAGAAAGCACCATTATTGGCGACTCTCGCTTGTTGTGGATTCCCCTCTCCTGCGGAACAATACGTGGATGCTCCCCTTGACCTGAATGAATTACTCGTCAAAAAGCCTGCGGCAACATTCTTTGTGAGAGCATCAGGAGATTCCATGATAGAAGCAGGAATCAGAGCTGGCGATATCCTTGTTGTAGACAGGAGTCTAGAAGCCTCACAAGGAGCTATTGTCATAGCTGCTGTCGACAACGAGTTTACGGTAAAATACCTAAGACGTGGAGATGACGGATGGTTTTTAGAGGCTGCCAACCCAAAGTACAATCCCATTACTTTTGCAGAAGGAATGGAACTCCGCATTTTTGGTGTTGTGACAGCTTGCATCCACAAATTCAACCAAGTCTGAAAAAGCATTCAAACCGATGATTGGATTAGTTGATGGCAACAACTTCTTTGTTTCCTGCGAACGAGTGTTTGATCCGTCTCTAGAAGGAAAGCCTGTAGCAGTACTGTCGAACAATGACGGTTGTTGCATTAGTCGCTCTAACGAGTTCAAGGCTCTCCATATTCCGATGGGAACGCCATTCTTCCAACTAAAACCTATCATAGCCAAGTATGGCCTCATTTTAAAATCTAGTAATTACGAGCTATACGGAGATTTATCACGACGGATGATTTCTATTCTTTGTGACTTTGTACCCAGAGTTGAACAATACTCCATCGACGAAGCCTTTATTTATCCTGAACTCAAAGATGATACAGACTGGTATGTGTTCGGAAAGCAAATCAGAAGGACCGTTCTGAAATGGATAGGAATTCCATGTGGCGTCGGATTTGCAAAAACAAAAACTTTAGCCAAAATTGCCAACCATATCGGGAAGAAATCATCTACAGGCGTGTATGTCATGCCAGACGATGTTATTCCAATCTTACAACGTATTCCTGTCGAAGACGTATGGGGCGTGGGGCGCGCCTTGGTCCCCAAACTCCAGAGACTAGGTATCCAGAGTGCTGCTGATTTGGCTCAACAGGATGTGGGCCGCATCAGAAAGAGATTTAACATCATTTTGGCAAGGACAGTTGCAGAACTCCAAGGGATCCAATGCATTGATGAAGAAACAGAAGATGTCCTCTCCAAGAGCATCTCTTGTTCTCGCTCATTCGGCTCTCCTGTGACAGATCTCCGATCTTTAACAGAATCGGTGGCAAACTATACTGCACGAGCTTCTGTGAAGTTGCGTCAAGAAGGCCAAGTAGCTTCAGGGGTGAATGTCTATTTCCAGATGTATCCTGAATACAGTCCCATTCCTATGGAAGCCCGATCTACGTCGATGACTATTGTCTTTAGTAGACCGACTGATGCTACGGGTGAAATGCTTACTGACATTTTACCTAAGTTGGAACGGATTTATGTCCCTGGTCGTAGATATAAAAAGTCAGGAGTGTGCTTCTTTGGCCTAGAATCTATATCGCAATCTCACCCTGATCTGTTTCGGCAAAATGAAGGAGCATCGCCCTTGTACAAGGTCGTCGATGAAATTAATACAAAATTCGGCAAAGATACGCTCTTTCACCTAGCAGAAGGGGTGAAAAAAGACTGGAAAATGAAACGAGATCAACTGTCCCCTGCCTATACCACTAACTGGGACCAGATCCTAACTGTAAGATAAAAGTGCTCCGACCTTCATCGGAGCACTCTTTCGACTTCACTTGAGTTTGTTGTATGCTTCGTCCGTAACAGCTTCTAGCCACTCATTTGATTGTCCCTTGCCAGGGACTTCAATGGCTACGTGAGCAAACCAACTATCCTTAGCAGCTCCATGCCAATGCTTCACACCTGGAGCTATATTAACCACATCACCAGGGTGAAGTTCGCGCGCTTCTTGCCCCCATTCTTGGTACCACCCTCGACCTGCAGTACAGAGGAGGATTTGACCACCACCTTCTGTGGCATGGTGAATGTGCCAGTTGTTACGGCATCTAGGCTCAAAGGTCACATTAAAAAGAGGCAATTGCTCATTGCCTAACTTCGCTAGATAGCTTTGACCTATAAAATATTGACCAAATGGATTTGGATCTCCTTGGCTGAAAATAGTGTCGATTTTTTCTGTTGTCATAGCGTTTGATGTAGAAGAAGTATTGCTGTCGCATGCTACCATGCCGAGACTGAGAACTAATAAAGAGAAAAGGCGGAGTGATTTCATAAGCTTAATAGATTCGCTATTAACTGAAATGCAAAGGTTCGTCTATTACTTTGTATCTGGGGTTATTGAGGATTGCGTTCTCTGGAACCACCTTAAAGTTGAGCCAACTCCTCAGCCGTCAACTGTGCCTAGCTTGCTGATACTAATGGAGAGGAATTTGTGATATTCCATCCTGAACAATAGTCAGAAAATAACGGAGGACTCGTATTTCCATGGTGTGGATATTCTCTATCTGTGTAGTTTATTTCATAGCTCCTAGTAGGTCATCAAAATTCTTATGAAGCAAATCTAGGCGTGTTTCTGGAGAGCTTGGGTAGGGAAGTGATGAGTTTTGATCTAAGAGATCAGACCATACGAGCCATGCTTGGCTCAGAGCATTAGGTTCTCCATCCGACTCTATGAGAAAACGGTGGGGAGGAATAACAGCAAGCTGTTGGAGAATGTTAGGACGTTGAAGTTGACGGATACCTAGTGAAAAATAGCAACCTAAACGGACAAGGGTAGGTACGATTTCAGGAGGGCCTTGCCAGCCGTGAACGAGAACTTTATTGGCGTGATGGTGTTGGAGAGCCTCCAACAGAGCTCCCACAGCACGTACGCAATGGACAGAGATGAGTCTCTGATGCTCTCTAGCAAGACTCAAATGACCATCGAAAATCTTGCGTTGGTAAACCATGTCGACGTGAGGGCGACGGACTTTGTCTAGTCCCACTTCGCCAATGGTTGCACGAGGATTGCCCTCCAATATACGATCAAGTTGGAGAAGAGTATCCTCTGAGATATCCTCATTTAAACGCCACGGATGAATACCAAATGCCGGAATAATGTTCGGGTACTGTTGAGAAAGTTGAGCAATATCCGCCCATTCGTCAGGGCCAGTGCTATTAACAATGCAACGGCGTTTTGAAAACAAAAAATCCCGCTCATCAGGAGACGATGAGCGGGGAAAATGTGTATGGGCATCTGGCAGATCGTCAGGGACAAGAACCTGAGACTGATCGTTGAACCACATGACCTACAAAGGGACTTACACGAGTTTGAGTCGAGCTAAGTCTTGGGTATCGACTAGCCCCACAGGTTTACGTTGTTTGTTGAGAACTACAAGGTCGTCAATGCGACGGCTTCCAAGAGCGCGGATGGCTTGAGTCGCAAGTTCGTCTTCAAACACAAACACAGGCTCACGAGTCATGAGATTAGCAACAGGCAATTCCCCTGCATGGGCATCCTTCTGATAGGCACGTACGAAGTCTCCGTGCGTGAAGACACCTGCTAATTTGCCATCTTCTTTGATCAAAATAGAAGCCCCAGCACGAGAATTGATCATGGCCGTTAAGCATTCATTGACGGAAGCTGTTTCAGACAGAATAGCGATTTCAGGAGGTCTGCGCATGATGTCTGAAACTTTGGTCAAAAGAGCACGCCCTAAAGCTCCGCCAGGATGGCGTTTTGCAAAGTCTTCAGCCGTAAAATGGCGTTCTTCTAGAAGGGCCATTGCCAAGGCATCACCCATGACGAGCATGGCCGTACTGCTTGATGTTGGTGCTAGGTTCAAAGGACATGCTTCTCGCGTAACACCCGTATCGAGTACGATGTCAGAGTACTTGGCCAAAGAAGATCCCATGTGCCCTGTCATACCGATGATCTGCATGTCAAAGCGCTTCAGGAAAGGGAGTAAGTTGAGTAGCTCTGCAGTTTCTCCTGAAAAAGACATAGCAATGCAGACGTCGCCGTCACAAACAACACCCAGGTCACCATGCAAGGCGTTTTGGGAGTCAAGCATAACGGTCGGTGCTCCTGTAGAGTTGAGCGTTGCTACAATTTTTTGTCCAATGTTTCCAGATTTACCCACGCCGACAACCACAATCTTGTGACCAGTGTCGAGCGCTTTGGTCATCAGGTTAACGGCTTTATCAAAACTGTCATTCAAGCGTGAAGCAACACTCTGGAGTTCTTCGATCTCCATGTTGAACACGGCTTTAGCTCTTTCAAGATGGTTCATGGTTCTTCCACGATCATGATATGAAAAATGGGCAAGTCAACCGTTCTGTTGATTTGTTGACTGACTTATTCCATGGTGTGGACACTCAGGGTCTGGACGCAGTGGAATAGTTCTAAAGCGCATCGTCAAAGTATCAACGCTCAACATAGATCCATAGAGAGGAGATTTAATTCCAGCCAAGAATTTCAGAGCCTCCATTGATTGAGTGGCTCCGATCATTCCAGGCATGGCTCCAAGAAGCCCCTGCGCAGATTCACGGTCAAGAATATCAGCTTCTTCCTTAGAGGGGAAAAGGCAACGATAGCATGCCGTGCCATGGGCTGGATCTAGCAAAGCAACTTGTCCCTCAAAACGACGAACTGCTCCATAAATGAAAGGAATCCCTAACGCACATGAAGCATCAGAAATAGCGAAACGAGCGGCGTAATTATCTGAGGCATCGATCAAAAGGTCACATCCCTTAAGCAATGTTTGCGCATTATCAGGAGTTAGACGTTCGGCGGCAGTTTCCACATGGCAACCAGGATTCAAGCCTCCTAATCGTTTGACAGCACTCTCGATCTTCGGGATACCCAAATCTTCTGTGCTGTGCAGGACCTGCCGTTGAAGATTAGATTCAGAAACAACGTCTGGATCTACCACTAAGAGGTGGCCCACTCCAGCAGCAGCAAGGTAAAGAGAAATAGGAGAACCGAGGCCACCCAAACCAATAAGGGCAACTTTGGAGGCTTTGAGTTTTTCCTGCCCAGCCTCACCAATCTGAGGGAGGCTGAGATGACGCGCATAACGGAGTCGATCGTGTTCAGTAAGCATAATCTAGAATGTCTGCTCTGATTTAGAGCGCGTCGAAGCTCCAATAGCAACGAAGAACATCGAGCAACCTGAGAAAATTAGCTCGCAAGCTATTAATGTGCCCAGAAACCACTCAGCTGATCCAGGGAAAGTCCAAACGATCGTTATACCAAGGAGCAGTGTAATGATGGCATTGAAAATGAGCCATCCACGGCCAATGACACCAGGGACCGAAGCTGTTACGAGTCGGAAAATCCCGCCACAAATGAGGAACCAACCAATAAATAACGTCAATGAGACCAAAGTCGGTAACGGGAAGAAGACTGTAGCACCTCCAAGAAGCGCGTAAATAATGCCCGAAATGAGATTCCACCAACGAGAACGTGGCTCAGACCATGTGCGAATCATACGGTAAAAACGCAACAAGGCCGCGATAACCATGAAACAACCTAGCAACCAAATAGAAGTGATTCCTAAAGCAAATGGAATGCTAAGAGCTATGACGCCAAGAATGAGTTCAATTGCTCCAATGATAGCAAGCCCCCATTTCTTAGATGAGTGTCCCTTATGATGAGTATTTTCCATAACGATAAAGTTGTTTATTAGAGAGACAAAAGAGCTCGGAATTCTGTTCGAAATCCGAGCTCCTGATGTCAAAGATTCACCAAATGGTTTGTCATCACTACTTTTGTGAAGCACCTTGACCGCCTTGCCCCTTAGGAGGAGTCATGCGTTGAAGGACTTCTGGGGTTACGTTGAATGTGATTGGCCCTGAAGGAATGGGTTGGTCGGCACTTGCTTGATAAGTATAGGCCACACCAGGCACGTTGCCTACGACTTCAGGCATGATAAAGATAGCAAATGAGAATGGACCAGGCTTACCTCCAGGTTCAGGCTGGACATTCAGCGTCACGAGGTTGACCCCATCATGAACGCCACCTGAGATCACTTCTGCCATTCTCGTATCCTCAAAGCTATGCTGAGAGACATTATTGACCGTCGCATTGACGATGCGCCCTGGGCAGTCAACAAAGACTTTGGCAATGTATTTAGGAGCAGGGCAAAGTTTAGGCACAGCAGGAATAGAACCAAGTGGGTGGAACCCATCCTGTTCTTGAAGGACACTGGCATCTCCGCGGCTCAGTCGCTCGCGAACTTTAGGCAAATGGGAGAGATTAAAGAATCGAGCCTGATCGTACTTCCACACCCCACGTTCGTTTGCAAAAAGAACGACATAGGCATTTTCCGTGGGAGTCCCACCGATTCCCCAGTCAACTTTTCCATAGTAAGTGGCCGCTGCCGTAGGGCCTTTCACAATAGCTCCAATATAGCGAAGATTTGTTAACGAGGGAGGGCTGAATGGTTGGTTGAAGAGGGTTTTAGGCCATGCTCGCTTTTCAGAAACAGCAAGATTCCTAACCTTCACTTGACGGTATGAAGCCGTACATTTCTTCCAAGATTCGAAGTTTTCACGAACCATGCTCTGACGCCATGTGTTATACACAGTTTCCAGATCACTTTTCAGTCTAGGATCAGTTGAGACACTTTGAGCCTGAAGAGGCGCAACAATACAGACAGCCGCTCCAAGACCGGCAAGTAACGGGGTATAGGTCATCTTAGCAACTAATATGACATGAACCTTGCCCAAGTGGCAACACAAATGCATCATAGAGACACTCCCATGGAAAACACCACTACCTCAGACCGCTTGGCAGAACACCGATACAGGAAACTGCTGAAAGGACATCCCGAATTCGTCTGGCGTGAGTTTGGAGATGGTGTTTCCTTAAAAACGCACATTATTTTCCCCCAAGGACACAGTCCTAGTAGTTCTGCTCCCTCGGTTATTTTCTTCCATGGTGGAATGTGGACGGCAACGCACTTGGTTGAGTTCGTCCCATGGGCCCTCCAACTCGCTGAACGTGGCATCGTGGGCATTTTGCCTGAATACAGAACTCCCCCGAGTTTCCAAGTATCGGCCCAAGATATGCTCCAAGAAGCCAGAGAAGCATGGCAGTGGACCTATGACAATGCTACAGAACTGGGCTTAGATCCAACGCGCATAGCTGTTGCTGGTAGTGATATTGGTGGACTTATGGCTCTACACGTTACTTTGCCAGATCAACCTGCGCGCAAACGGTGGTTTCACAGCCAACCGTCACTCCCCCCAGGACCTGCAGCCGTTATTCTTTTCCGAGCATTTAGCGATGCCACTGCACCATTGTTAGATAGATTGTTGACAGGATTGAGTGACGAGGAACGTCGGGCTATCAGTCCCATGAATCGCTTGCAACGAGGACTTCCTCCGCTCTTCGCCTCGCATGGTGGAAAAGATCGCGTAATTGATCCTGCGGTAACGGAGTCTTTGTGTAAACAATGGAAGAAGAATAAAAATCAGCAGTACTTTGCTAGACTCGACCTAGCTGACCATTCCTTTTATCACTTCAATGTGAACGCCCGATTTTTTGAGTATCTGCTTGCTGAATTGGACGACTTTATGGTCTCTCAAAAGATATGGGAACCTCGGAGTTCAGAAGATTCTGTGCTCATCGTATGATTCTCACAGCTTCATCGATTGCTCGTAATTCTGTATCACTAAAACGAGGTGACTGGAGAGCTTTTAAACAGTCTTTAATCTGTTCAACTTTGCTAGCACCTATGAGACACGACGTCACTTCTGGATGGATGAGCACCCAAGCCAAAGCCATTTGAGCAAGGCTTTGACCGCGTTGCTCTGCGATTTTTGCCAATTCCTGCACGATTGCCATTTGAGATAAGACTCGCTCTTGCGTTAGGAAAACTGAATGGCCACACGCTCTTGAATCTTCAGGAATGCCATGAAGATAGCGGTTACTGAGGAGGCCTTGTCCCAGTGGGGAAAATGCTATTCCTCCGATATGCTCATCTCTGATAGCAGGGAATTGAACTGTCTCTGCACTCCTATCCAAAATATTATAGCGGAATTGGTGAATAAGGCAGGGGACTCCAGCCTCTCGTAAATACTTGTACATGGTACGAGCTGCCTCTTCAGGGAATTTAGAAATACCTGCGTAGAGGGCTTTACCTTGCCGTACAGCTGAAATCAATGCTCCTGCCGTTTCCTCCAATGGAGTGTTGGGATCAAAGCGATGGGCGTAAAAGATATCCACGTAATCCAAACGCATACGCTTTAGCGATTGATCTAGGCTTGCAAGCATATGCTTCCTAGATCCCCAATCTCCATAGGGTCCAGGCCACATCAAGTGTCCTGCTTTCGTTGAGATGACGAGTTCATCGCGATAGGGAGCCAAATCACTAACCAGTATTTCACCAAAGCGAGTTTCAGCACTACCTGGTGGAGGCCCATAGTTGTTGGCTAAGTCAAAATGCGTAATCCCAGAGTCAAATGCCGTCGTAAGGAGATCTCGGCTCTGCTGTTTATCCGTTGTTTCACCAAAGTTGTGCCAAAGTCCCAAAGAGATTCTTGGTAAGAGCAATCCGCTGTTTCCACAGCGAGCAAAATTCGCCTGCTCATATCGATTGGGATTAGCACGATAACTCATGACTAGAAGTTAGCTTTAACGGTGAAATGGAAAGAAAAATGGAGCAGTCAGTGTAAAGATGATCCACAGAATAGCATTCAGAGGCAAGCCCACCTTCAGGAAATCGGAGAATTTGTAGCCACCGGCATTATAGACATAAGTATTCGTCTGATAGCCAATTGGAGTCGAGAAACTAGCACTGGCTCCAAACATAACCGCCATAATAAAAGGTAAAGGATCAATTCCCAGATTTATGGCCATTTCGTAAGCCAAAGGCGACATCACAGCAGCAACAGCATTGTTTGACACCATCTCCGTCAAGACGTAGCAGAGCAAATACAAAGCAGAGAGGATCACCATAGGTCCCATCGGCCCAATAATGCCGACAACTGATTCGGCTACCGTCTTGGCCAAACCTGTAGAACTCATAGCATCGCCAATGCAAAGCATACCCAGAATGAGGAAGATGATACTCCAGTCTACCGATTGATAGGCTTCTCGAGGTTTGATACATCCACAGACGATCACAATCAGTGCAGCAATAAATGCCAGGAAGAACGGATCGAAACGGGCAAAGAAGTCGAAGAAAGCTCCATACCCCGAGAAGGATCCAAGGAGGCCAAAGAGAATGAACATCCCCATAGCTAGCATGGCCCAGATACGCTTATCTTTGTTGTAGACTTCGGCTTGTTGACGGCTCAAAGCGATGAGTCGCTGTTTTTGAAGGATTCGATCGATCCCATTTTCAGGGCCTTCAATGAGAAGTGTATCCCCCTCATTCAACCGCATGTTAAGGTCAGCTTCTGCCGTAATATTCTTACCATGTCGGTGAATCGCCAATACCAGAACGTTGAAAACTTGCCGCAACTTTAGATCTGCCAAAGTATGGCCAGCAAACTCAGAGCCGAATCCGACCATACCTTCCACGATGATGGCATCACGTTGTTCCAAAGTGGTCAGGCCTGAGGACTCTTCCCAACCAAGATCGAGACCTTTTGCCTCGCGGATCTGGGAGATTTTACGAGCTCCACAAAGAACGAGGAGACGATCTCCTTCCTTCAATTTGATGTGCTGGAGTTCATCTTGAAGAGTTACACCTTTTCGGCGTACTTCAACTAGACGCATCCCCTTCAACTCTCTCTTCTGTAAGACAACAGGACTATGGCCTATAAACTGGGAGTTGGCTGTTACCTGAATCTGGAGCAAGAAATCTCGTTGAACTCCTTGAGTGAGCAAGGTTGAGAGAGTCTCTCGGGAGGGAAGAAGCCTACGTCCCAAGGTCCACATGTACACCAAGCCAACAATGGCATACAGAAGTCCCAGAGGTGTCATCGTGAACATGTGGATGGCGTCGTACCCTAACTTCTGTATCTGACCAAGGACAACAATGTTTGTGGAAGTACCGACCACAGTGCAAGTCCCACCCAAGATGGTGGCATAAGAGAGAGGAATGAGCAATTTCGAGGGGGCAATACCATGGTCACGGCAGAATGAAAGAACCACAGGCATGAGGATCACCACCACTGGGGTATTGTTGACAAAGGGGGAGACGGCAAAAGCTCCAATGGTAATTACAATGAGAGCCGTCATTTCCTTGCCTTTAGCTACTCTATTGAAGACTTTAGACAAGTCTGCTATCAACCCAGTTTTCTCTAAAGAAGCGCTCAGAATAAACATGCACGCCACGGTAAGTGGGGCACTATTGGCAAAGCTCTTGAGAACATGGGGAGTATCCAAAATTCCAAGTGCCATCAGGATACCTGTGGCTCCCAGGGATGTGATTTCAACAGGAAACCATTCTTTTACGAAACAGATAAAAATGAGGATCAACAAGATCCCGACAATCCATTGCTGGCCCGCCGTACTCTGAATCCAGTCAAAAAGAGGAAATGTGGCCACAAGGGACGGAAATATAAAGTCAATCATGTTGTCTCCAATATCAGATAGGCTGTAAAAGGGTACAATTTCCTAGCTTGCCTAACCTAGGATGTCAAGCCAACGACGTCCCTCACTATCCCCTTGAATTGTTGAGCTTTTCACTCGTTGTATGACTCGGAACGAGATCCTTAGTCATGAAATACACTAGACAATATTTGTATCTCGTTGTTAGAGTCGAGAAACTTGATATCCGATAAAAGCCACCTCTCACGTGAGTCTAAATAAGAAAGGAAAGTTATCTGATGAAAATGACATCAGCTTATGCTAATAAACTGCTCAAAAGTTTGGCAGAGGACAAGTCATACTGGCTTAGCCAAGAAGACTCATCCAAAACGTACGTTGCAGCAACTAATGAAGAACCTGTGATTCCTGAATACGATTATACCCAAGTCTCTGCAACACTTGCTGAAATTGATCGGAAAATGGCCGTCATTAAACACGCCATCAATGTGACAAATGCAACGGCAACGGTTCAAGTAGGTGATGCAGAAATGACCATTGATACCATCCTGATTAAGATGGCCCAACTCAACAGAAGGAAGGAAATCCTGGATAGGATGCGCAAGCAACTTCCCAAAGTGAGATTGGAAGTCAATTCCTATTCAACCAAAAATGCAGTCCCTGAGTTCCGTTACCTCAACTACGATCTCGATCAGGTCAAAGAAGACTATGAACGACTTTCCCAAACAATCATGGATATGCAAATGGCATTAGATAAATACAATCAGACGGAGCTGTTTGATGTAGAAATCTAAAGGAAATCTTCCGAAACAGGGCATTCTAATTCTATAAACTAGAAATTTCTGGTTTATGTTCAAGGTTATGGATTATCTGTTATCCGTTATTCTTTATTGAGTATTGTTCAATGTTCACACACGATCTCAATGAAAATTGATTACTATAAATGTTCTGTTTGAAAACCTGCAGGTAACTGCGTGCTAAGGTTCGGTTTCTCGCACAAAACAGGCTGAGGGGAGTATGACTGCTTCTCTCAGCCTCATTTTTTTATTCTATAGGAGATTTATCAAAATTTCTCCAATAAAATCCACTCGACAGCAGATGTGATTAGGTGTTAAAACAGTGGATAGTATAGAAAGTGACATTCTGTACTAAGTGTATTTCCTTACACTTACTCATCAACAAAATCAGACCAAATCCGTGTTATGGACCAAAATCTAGAAGAATTGATCGCCTGCGCAAACTCTGGTGATCCTATTGAGCAAACGAAGCTCGCATTGCTTTATCGTTCAGGTGACGGCGTCCCTATCGATCTTAATCGTTCATTCCAGTTACTTCATTTAGCGGCCAAACAAAGTGATCCCCGCGCTATATACCATCTCGGCCTCTGTTATGAGGAAGGTTTAGGCGTAGAACGTGACCGTATCGCCTCTAATTGGTTTTATCGTCTATCTCTCGCTCTTGGATATACAGAAATCCTCCGCAATCATTCCATGGGATGGCTGTTTACTCTTCCAGATCCTAGGCTAGAAGCCTGCATTGATTTGAGTGAGCTCCAACAAGAGGTTTTAGACTCGTGCCTCAAGAAAGCAACTCCTTCTATTTATATGCAGGAGTTGCTTGAACAAGCTCAGAGCGGTAACCCTACTGCGCAGAGCGACCTTGGTGTTTTAGAATTGATGGGGGAAGCTCGGCAAAAAAACACCCGAGATGCTTTTGAACTCTTTAGTAAAGCCGCAAAACAAGGGGACGTCGTGGCACTAAATCAGCTAGGACGCTCTTATGGATTATGCCTGAACGGAGAGTTAGATTTTGAAAAATCAGAGGCATATTACGAACAAGCTATCGATAAAGGATATATTGGTGCAATGACCAATCTCGGGACCTTTTATACAAGGTCACATAAACCAGACCTCCAATCTAAAGGTTTAGAATTACTGAGAGAAGCTGCAAATCAGGGACATGCCTCAGCACAAGAAGTATTGGCTAAATGTTTAGGAGACAGTTCTGAAGCCCAATTCTGGTTGGAAAAGGCAGCGGATCAAGGATTCCCATCAGCACTCAATAAACTAGGGGAGCTACGTGCTAGAAATGAATGTAATTTGGAACTCAGAGCCCATGGATATAGGCAAGGATCTCGTCTGGGGTATTCTAGCTCGCTCTATCTCCTAGCTCGTTGCTATCTTTCTGGGATAGGAGTGGAGGCTGATCCTCATCAAGCTTTCACTTTATACAAGTTGGCTTCAGTCAAAGAAGAAATTCCTTTGGCTCTGTGTGATGTAGGAAATTGCTATCAATTTGGCATTGGTATTAAAGCTGATCCTCGAAAAGCCTTCGAATGGTACAAGAGAGCTGCCAATCAATCTAATCCAGAAGGGCTTTTCCGCCTGGGGCTTTGCTATTCTGAAGGTTCAGGCACAGAGAAAAACCTTACAAAAGCTATAGACTGCATCACAAAGGCCGCCCATTTTGAAAATAAAGAAGCCCAATACTACTTGGGTGAATGCTACCTCAAGGGCAATGGAATCGAAAAGAATGTGGGAGCAGCTGTATACTGGTTGAATAAGGCTGCAGAACGTAACTATCCTCAGGCTCAGTTTACTCTGGGTAAATGTTATGAGGAAGGTAAAGGTGTAAAGCAGGATCTCGAAAGGGCAGTGAAGTTGTACCAAAAAGCTGCACAGCAATCAGATGCCCTCGCACTCCTTCGCTTAGGAGTTTGTTATCAGATGGGGAAGGGTGTGGATAGAGATGAGTTTACAGCCGCTGATTTCTATCAGAAAGCCTCGTCTCAAGGCCATCCCATTGCCATGTTTAATCTTGCGGTTTGCCTCCTGCGTGGGATTGGCGTCAAAAAGAACACTGCAGAAGGCGAATTCTGGATGAACATGGCGGCCAATACGGGACTTCCCAGAGCTCACAATTATCTTTCTTCGATTCGTTCAAGTGACGCTAGCTTCCGAAATCTTGCGATCAGCACATTGAAAGAAAATCTGGAAGATTTCGCAGAGCTAGGCTACGCCGATGCCATTGATGATCTAAAGAAACGAGACCCCAGTTAATTGGAGAAAAATTCTTGTCTCCGTAGCAACATCATGTTAACAGTTAATACAAAAGGAGAAATCTATGAACGATGAAGACAGTGAAGATTTCAAGGATTGGGATGTCTGGCAAGAAGGCATGGCCCTAGTTACAGCTACCTATGCTCTCATCAAGAAGATGCCTCTTGAACCCACTGACGGATTATCTGTACAGATGCGCTCCTCTGCGGTTCAGATCCCAAGCAAAATTGCAAGGCTTTACGCCTCCACGGGTTTCTGGGAACTTCAGTATGATGCTCTAGAAAATGCCATTAACGAGACGGAAAAACTTCAAAATCTTCTCCTTCACTGCGCTCAGATGGAGTACGTCACAAGAGAAGAAGCAGATCCTGTCATCAAGAGAGGAGAGCATATGAACAAAACTCTCCTCATCCTAAAGCGCCAGCTATTGGCGGAACAATAGCCAGTTGTTAAATATTTAATCAAATTGCACACCTATGATTTCCAAGACAGCTCTAGCCGTTGCTCGGTCTTGATCTTGGGAATCATAGGTTGCGTAATTTTTGATTACACGCAAGAAATCAACATTGCCTGAAGCATAAAAAGCACCAAGGCAAATAGGGACAGCATCAGGTCTGATCTTAGCTGGTTCTGTCGCAAGAAGAGCTTCAAGCGAGTAATAGGTCTCCGGATCAACATTATTGACGGAGCGATAAAGCCTCCCCATATCTCCTGGCTTAGTCAATTGCTCATCAATGATGCCTAGCGCTGTCGGAGAATTAGCCATATGCAGAGCCAGAACAAAGGGAATTTGTTGGTTGATAGGTAACTTATTGTGAACAGCCTCCATCCACTGATCAAGATAAGCCTCATTTTCCCTGAAAAGTTGCCATGCAAATCCCAAAATCGTGGCAGTTGAACGCATATCTAGCAGGAAGCCGTATTGGGAAAACTCCTCAATTCTTTTGGCAACAGAGGAGGGTTCTGGGTGCTGGTGATAAAGCACCATCCAACGCATGACTTCCTCTCGTTTGGCCGCCCATTCTTCCTCCGTCATCTCTTGATCAACGGACTTCTGCTCCGAGGCATCTAGCTTCTCAAACTGTCCTACGAGTAAACATGCACACGCCACAACAGCCACCTTTCCTCTGAGGAAAAAGATGGGGAAGGAGCAAGATAAACTGGGAAAACACAACGGCATGAGAAGTAGCTAAATATGGTCAGTAGGACTGTGAAAGTAAAGCGTAGACGAAAGTCATACTGACAGAACAAAGCGATCATTTCAGCCACGAGGATGGAACTGCTTAAGAATGGAGCGAAGTCCAGACTCGTCAACATGAGTATAGATCTGCGTCGTGGAGATATCCGCATGTCCTAGCAATTCCTGAATAATGCGAAGGTCTGCTTCATGGTGAAGAAGGTGTGTCGCAAAAGAGTGCCTGAAAAGGTGAGGATAGACACGTTGATCAATTCCTGCCAGGTCCGCCCGTTCACGAACAATCTGGCGGATGCGGTCTCGAGTGAGAGGTCTTCCTAAACGTGAGAGGAAAATCTGAGGATAGGATCGTTTGCGTACAAGCTTCGGCCTCGTGTGACTCAAGTAGTGGTTGATTGCTTGTGTCGCAGCAGTTCCTACTGGGACGAAGCGAGTTTTGTCGCCTTTGCCGGTCACTCGAAGGAACTGTTCCTTGGCATCATAGGCATCAAGACGCAATGAAATGAGTTCGCTAACCCGTAGACCACATCCGTAAAGAAGCTCAAGAATGGCTCTGTCTCTTGATCCATATGGCTCTTCCTCTGGAGAAACGCTCTCAATGAGCTCCGCCATGATTTTCTCATCCATTGTTTCAGGTAGGCGTAACTCAGGACGAGGTGTTTCAAGAAGAGCTGCAGGATCTTGGGCCAAGAAGCCACGAGACTGAAGCCAACGGAAAAAGATGCGCACATGCACCATCATTACCCGGCATGAGCTACGGCTGTGGCTACTCTGCTGAAGGCTTGCTAGGAACCCTTGGAGTGTCTCAGTCTGTACATCGGCGATGGGAACTTTCTGCTCCTCTAACCAACGAGAAAGCATCTCGAGCGTCTGTCTTACCGACAATTGGTAGGCAGTACTCAAGCCGCGTTCTGCGGCAAGATACATCATAAAACGCTCGATCAGTTCATTCATGGGAATCAGCTACCCCATCGTTGGGTAATGGCTCCGTAGGAGTCAATGCGACGGTCGCGGAAGAATGGCCAGATTCGGCGGTGATCCTCCAAAGCATTCAGGTCTAGATCTGCATACAAGATGCAAGATTCACTCACTGGTGCTTTAGCCACAATCTGTCCATAGAAATCAGAGACAAAGGACTGCCCCCAGAACTCGCTTTCACCTTCAGTGCCGATGCGGTTAATGGCACAAACGTAGCAAGCATTGGCAACGGCATGGCCTCGTTGAACAGTTTCCCAAGCACAGTGCTGAGCTTCTCCCAACAATGGCTTTTCTTCAGGCAACCAGCCAATGGCTGTTGGATAAAACAATATTTCAGCTCCTTGCAACGCTGTGAGGCGAGCAGCTTCTGGATACCACTGATCCCAACAGATCAAAACGCCAATCGTGCCGAACTTGGTCTTAAACGCCTTGTATCCTAAATCCCCTGGCGTGAAGTAAAACTTTTCTTCAAAGGCTGGATCTTGGGGAATGTGCATCTTGCGGTAAATTCCCAAAAATGAGCCATCAGCATCAATTACCCAAGCACTGTTATGGTAGAGTCCCGTGGCACGCTTTTCGAACCCTGAAGCAATGATCACAACTCCCAATTCACGAGCAAGAGCTTGATGAGATTCTGTCAGTGGTCCAGGAAGTGGTTCCGCCAGATCAAAACATTCGCAATCTTCTGTACGGCAGAAGTATTCAGTTGTGAAGAGCTCTTGAGTACAGATGATTTGAGCACCATTTGCAGCAGCTTCGCGAATTGCAGCTGCCGTGCGTTCTTTGTTAATGCTTGGAGCAGGATCGGCAGGCAATTGAATCAGGGCAACCTTTGGCATACGCCCACCGTATAAACGTTCTACTAGATCTTTCCAAGTCTGGAAACGGCTCAGGTGAAAAATCTCCGTGTCAAATCACAAAACTCGTGCTAGTGTCTCAGATCATGCAATCTGCCCCATTGCCCACAGATGACGTCGAGGCTATTGATCGTTTAGCTTCTGTCTACAATGACCTTCGACAAGAGTTGAGCAAAACCATTATTGGCCAAGAACGTGTTGTTGAGTTGGTCTGCACGGCTCTCTTCTCTGGTGGGCATGCTTTGTTGATGGGCGTTCCTGGTCTGGCTAAAACGCTCATGATCTCGTCTGTTGCTAAGACTCTGGCTCTTAGCTTTAATCGCATTCAGTTTACGCCAGACCTCATGCCCTCAGACATCACGGGGACGGATATCATTCAAGAAGGAGAGCAGGGGAATAAACGCAGCTTTGAATTTGTAAAAGGACCTGTCTTTGCCAATATCGTTCTAGCAGATGAAATTAACCGTGCACCTGCTAAGACTCAGTCGGCCATGTTGGAAGCCATGCAGGAACGACACGTCACGGTTATGGGGAGAACATTTGCTTTGCCCGCTCCTTTCTTCGTTCTGGCAACCCAAAACCCGATTGAACAGGAAGGCACTTATCCTCTTCCTGAAGCTCAGCTCGACCGTTTCATGTTTCTGATTGAGGTGGATTATCCTAGCTTTGATGAGGAATTGCGCATTGCACGCGAGACTACGGGCATCAAGCGCGATCCTCTTCAGCCTATTTTGTCAGGAGAAGAAATCCTCTTCTTCCAAGACCTTGTACGCCGAGTTCCTGTCCCGGAACATCTCTTTGATTACGTTGTCAAACTCGTCCGAGCCACTCGGCCCAAATTGGAGACCTCTCCTGAATGGGTCAAAGAATACGTTTCCTGGGGCGCTGGTCCCCGAGCCATTCAATACCTCATTCTGGGGGCAAAGACTCACGCCGCTCTCTGTGGAAGCTACATGGTACGTCGCGAGGACATTGATGCCATTGTCGAACCTGTACTCATGCACCGTGTCGTCACCAATTTCGCTGCCGAATCCCAAGGCTTGACCTCAGCCGTAGCAGTTCGCCGGCTCGCAAGCGAATTGAAGTAATTTCAAGGTTCATCCCATGCAATACCTTGACCACAATTTGTTGGCGCGCCTAGGGCATATCCCTCTAGAGGCTCGTCAACCTGTCGTCGGCTCGGTCACGGGACGCCATAAAAGTCTTCACCGTGGCACATCGGTGGAATTCGCTGAATACCGTAAGTATGTGCCTGGTGATGATACACGACGCCTCGACTGGAAAGCTTATGCGCGTTCGGATCGTTACTACATTAAGGAGTTCGAGGCAGATACGAACTTGAGAGCATACATGGTCATCGATATTTCGGGATCCATGAAGTTTTCCTCCCCTCAATCGGCAAACTCCGATGCATCTGGGAACTCAAAGTACGCTACGGCATGCCGACTTGCTACAAACCTTGCCTATTTGGCTATTGGTCAAGGCGATGCTGTGGGTGCTTGTTTCGCAGGACAAGGTGACGAACGCTCTGCCATGAAGTTATTCATGCCACCGTCTCGCCGACCTGCTCGCATTATGCAATTGACTCACGCCATGGATGAGATCGAACCTGCAGGGAAAACAAACTTCTGTGAGTCCATTCATGAACTGGCCGAACGCATTCCTCGTCGTGGGCTTGTTGTACTTTTTTCTGACCTCTATTCAGATCCTGCAGAATTCAAGGACGCCCTGACTCACCTCGCCTTTAGAAAGCACGACATCGCAGTTTTCCATTTTGTAGACGACTTTGAACGAAGTCTCAACTTCAATCGCCCAACTCGCTTCGTTGACCTTGAAGGCAATGACTCCATCTTGGCTGAGCCTGCAATGATTAGGGCAGAATATCAACGCCTCATGGAACAGTTCCTTCACGAAACTTCCAAAGCGTGCTCCGATTTTTCTATCGACTACCGAGTAGTTTCTCAAGAGTCCTCGTGGCAAGATGCTCTTACCGCTTTCTTGATGGCTCGTGCCGGGCGTGGTTAGGCTCTTATTTAGAAGAACGGCGTTCAGCCGTGATTAACAGTAACTCAGCTGGCACCCCCAACCGCACAGGGAACCCATTCCATAGGCACGTCCCATTAGAAACATACACAGTCAAAGGTTCGCGGTCATACATGCCTGAAACAAGGCCTCGATTCATGGTTGCCACCAATTGATTGAGTCCCCACATCATACCACCATGTGTGTGGCCTGAGAGTTGAAGGTCCACCCCATTTTGCCGGGCGTCATCAGCTAATACAGGCTGATGTGCCATCAGAATCCGGAAACAATCCTTAGGCGTGTCCTTAAAAGCTTTAGCAACATCTGGGCCTTCCATGTCACGTCGGTACGCAGCGGGATCAGTGACTCCACCAAGAGCGATCTGGCCTTCGAAAAGCATGACGTGTTGATTGAAAAGCATTTGGATCCCTCTCTCTTTGAGGTATGGCATCCATTCATTAAAGCCTGAATAGTAGTCGTGATTACCAGGAACAGCGTAAACGCCATACTTTGCTTGGAGATCTTGCAGGGGTAATAGAGCCTCAGACTGTTCCGACACTTTACCATCCACAAAATCTCCTACAATAAGAATGAGGTCTGGCTTTGTCTCATTCGTGCGATTCACTATTTGGCGAATCTTCTCCTGATTGGTGATATTATCGGCATGGAGGTCAGCCAACACGACAATGCGAATGCCATTAAGTTCCGCAGGCCAACGGTCAAAGCTCATTGTCACCTCATGGGGCTCAGGGACCGTTAATGTATTGTGTACACCAACAGCCGAAACAATAAGAGCTAACGCTAAACAGATATATCGCACTAAAAGTTGTCTATGGCTCTTACCCTGTAGCAACTTTAATCGGCATAGTCCTTTGATAATTAAATCCCATACGTCGGCGAGAAGGACAAAAACAGTAAGGAATATATCAGTGCAGAAAAGAAAGCCACCAAGAATTAGAATAGTGCGGGGGAGGAGTGGTGCAAAAAACATGCCTCCACCAATGAGCCAAAATAGGTGGAATTTGAACGCCCCCATCACCACAATGATCATGGTTACTATTTTCCAGGATAGACGCCATGGCATCAGACGAAGCCATCTGAAGTAGATGATGCAACTGAGAAGTAAACCTATAAAAAGAAAGAGGCTCATGGATGGTGCGAGAAACAGGAATCCCCTGTCTGTACGAATCAAACAGGGGATTAGAGGTTGAAAAATAGCCGTCACTTAGCGACGTTCCTGTGGCACAGGAGGTTGAGGAGCTGGGCGCTTCTTCTTTTGTGGACGTGGAGGTTCTGGGGCAGGAGGTGGAGGCACAGGACGTGCTTCTGGTCGCGGTTGCGGAGGTTGAACCTTTTTCCGTGGCCCAAACTTTCTAGGAGCACCTACTGGTTCGTTGATGCTATAGCAGTCAATACCGGCAGAGCTTGTGGCTGAGGGAACGAATCCCGTAGCCATGACTTCATCAAGGACGACAGGTTCCGCTTGCGCGACAGCAACGAAACCAAATGCAGCCATCATAGTGATGATTGAACGCTTCATAATTTGGCAGATGTTGTTCTGTACCTTGCTTTTAACACCTTTATTGTTGAGATGCAAGCAGGAGATTAGCAACCTCCTTTTAACGCTAAAAAATCCTCTACCAACGCATTGGCAGAGGATTGAAACATTTACGTTGCAAGGGCAGATTAACGATGCTCAGGAGTAGGTTCTGGTTTGGGGGCAGGCTTGGTAGCTTGCTTTTTCTTCTTCACAGAAGCCTTAGGAGCTGGTGCTGGTTGTTCAGGACGAACTTCTGGCTTGGGCTGAGGTGCTACCTTCTTCTTGGGGGCAAAGTTCTTAGGGGCGCCAACAGGTTCGTTAAAGTTATAGCAGTCCATGTTGACAGAATCGAATCCTACAGGTTCTGCTTGAGCCATGGCTACGAAACTAAAAGCAGCCAACAACGTGATCATTGAATATTTCATCGTAAGGATGTTGTTCAGTACGCACGCTTCTAACACCTCTATACATAACTTGCAAGTAAGTGCTAGGGCCTAAATTCACAAACAGCCTCCCGAGAAACTCGGAAGGCTGTCGTGTCCTGTGAACAATATTACTACTTATGCTTACTAATTACCTTAGAAGGAGTATCGATAGCCAAGGCTACCATTGAATGAATGGGCTCCGGAACGGATATCTGCATTACCGTTGCAGAAGACTGTTCCTTGTTGACCGACTGGCAGGGAAACGCCTAGGCCAAACTGACCGGCGGTTTTACCTACCTCAGCGCCACGAACCGTCTGAGAAAATCCACGATTCCCAATGAGGGAGACGCTCGTCTTACCTTGGTCATCACCAAAATCCTGAGCAACGTTGGCACGGACTTCGAGGAGAGCTTCACGGCCAAACACATTCGTGCCGACCAAGCCCATCCAACGAGCACCAAGAGCTAAGGTACCAGTCGTCCATTCTTGCTTGCCAACGTTCAAGCCCGCATTGTCAGCTCCCGTTTCCGTGTAGCTGTCCATGGTTGTCTTAACGATGGAGGCATTGAAGAGAGGTTGGAAGATACTTGTCTTATCTTCATCCAGAGGAATGTCGTAGGTGACTTCGTACATAGCGCCAAAGCCTGTACCATCGGTGTCGCCCTTCGTGTGGTAGCTACCTGAACCGTAGTCTACCGTACGATCCAACGTTGCATCGCTCCAACCACCCGTAAGGATGAGTGAGTGAGCCCAACGGTTCTGTTGGAATCGACCGAACAGGGAAACGTAGTAGCTGTCGAGATCGCCAGAAGCATATTCCGCAGCGGATGATGAAAGGTCTCCGTATTGTGCAGAAAGAGCTGCTCCAACAGTGAAATGTTCGGAAAGATCAGCATCAAAGCCTACGGTACCACCCCATGTATTGAGCTTGTAACCACCTTCGTCACCGTCCGAATCTAACTTGGCCGTTCCGCCCGTACCTTCAATCCACATGTGGTAGTAAGGCATGTCTTCGTTGGTGTACCCTTGTGGCACTCCCATCAAAGTTGTGCGGTTACGAATCCAACCGAGCTGGCTACGAAGAGCATCGTGTTGTGCCGTACCTAGAGCATTGACCGTAGAACCTGCAATTGCTGCCAGAGCACGGTTTGCACCTGCACGATCGCCTGCTTGAATCATGTCGCTGACAGCCAAGTAAGCATCCTTGAGGACCGAATCTCCACCCTTACTAAGATCCCAACGAGGTTCCCAGAGCAAGTTGGCACCTGCAGTCGAGTTAGATGTTGTAGATGCCGAAGCAAAATAGTTCTCTTCACGAGCAATCCCTGTTAGGACAACATTTTTACCAACAGCTTCTACCTTCAGGTCGTCGTAGACTGTAGATAGGAAATTAGCAACAAAATCAACATCTCCTACCGTTGCAGAAGTTGAAGAAGTCATAAGAACAACTTCCAATTTCTGATCCTCGGCAATCGTAACGGACTGGGAATTAATTAGCTTCAATGTAGATCCTGATTGCAGGTCAATAGCTCCAGTCGTAGTAACGAGTGGAGTTAATGCTAACAATTCTGACTCAGGTGTTGAGCCCAAGTTGAAGGTCAGGTTGGAACCAGAACTCAGAGTCAGACCTCCATTACCAATGTTTAGTCTTTTTGCCGTATCCGTGGATGTCCCCACAATAAGCTCAGCTCCCTTATTCAGTTCAATCCCTTCATAAGAGATATCCGAGGAGGAACTTGCACGTAATGCTTGGACAGACGATTGTGTGGAAGCTCCTGTATTATTGAGTGTTACTGTGGCAGCAGTTACTCTCAGGAAGAGGTCTTTGCTACCGTTACTATCCAAATCTATGGATCCATTCTCAATAGCTAAGGTACCAGAACCTTCGATTACGCCATGGTATTCACTTTTAGATGAACCATTAATGGTAAGGGTACTGTTATTAAGTGTAATTGCACTCGTGTCGTTACCTGTTAATTTAGAAACTACGAACTGGTCATCACCCGTACTAGACAAAGAGAGTTCTGCTCCGTCCAACTCAAGGTCAGTCACATCCAAAGAAGCACCATCCTTCATGGAAAGTGAAGCTCCGTCGTCCAGTTTGACTTGGCCAGAGCTTTTGATCGAGCTAGAAGCTAGAGTATTTGTACCTGTAAGAACAAGTGTACCCGTAGAATCAACAGAAACAGAGCTTCCTGTTCCTGCTCCTTCTGTCACAGTTGTTTCCAATTGACCGGCTATGGTGATTTGCGAAGCATCATTGGTACCATCTAGGACAAGGGAATCGATCTTATTGTCGCTTCCGTTACCAAGATCCAACGTAGCATCCTGTACAGTGACGGTATTAGCGAGGAGTTCCTTGTTAGAGGTTAAAGTACCTTCTTTAACTGTTAGAGAATCAATATCGATGCTACCTGAAACTGTCAGATTGCCTGCGCCTTCCTTTAAGAAACTGACATTTTCTCCACTGGAAATATTGCCTTCCATGAGGGAATCCGTAGCAACAGTGATGGATTCTCCATCAACCAATGGTACATCAGTTTCATCTGCTGGCAAAATACTTGAGTTATCGAGAACAACAACTGCTGTGGAAGCTCCAGTGGTATCTGTATTCTCAACGTGCAGTTCAGATCCAGCCACACCGACGAGGTTCTTTACAATCAAACCTTCGAGGTTGCTGTCATCAGCACGAGCTCCGTCTAATTTAGCAGTCAACGTCTCTCCAGCATCTAAAACAACTGCTTTGTATGGGTCTAACGCTGTGTAGACGGTTATGGAGTCAGAGTAGGTCTTAGTGTCATCTGGCGTAACCAAATAGACTTCATCGCAATGTCCACTGATAATGACAGAACCTCCGTCAAGATCTGAAATGACCAAGCCTAGACCACTCAAGACATCCGTGTTGCTCAAGAGCAAGCCTTTGTAGTTATCTGTGAAGCTTAAGTCTCCCGAGCAGATGGTAAGTTTTGCCGTTGAATCATTGCTCTTTACCGTTTTCAGAGTAGCAACAATGGCTTCGTTGGAGACATCGAGAGTCGTCTTTTCAGCTGACAACTTCAAGGAGTTGGCTGTGATGATTGGAGTCGTAGCATCACCCGTTCCACTCTTAGGAACTTCTTTTACTTGATCAGCTCCGATCACAAGGCTCACAGAAACGCTACTCAAATCGAGATCTCCTGCAGTAGTCCCAGCACCATCACTGTAGTAGGAAAGGGTAGCACCCTTAGCCAGAGTAACATCTCCGATAGTTGAGGAAGACATCCCCTTCAGTTGGACGGTGGCATTTTCTACTGAATCAACTGTAATACCCTTGGTGGTTGCATAAGCTGTTCCATTGCTCAAAGTCCCATCATTAACAATGATGTTAGGTGTAACAGCATAGCTAGCCAGATCGATAGTGCCAGTTTTCAATGTAACAGAGCCTGTCAGACTGAGCTGATCAGCAGACTGCACGGTAAAGGTGGATGTCGTATTTACGATCAAATTACCAGCACCAGCAATATTTCCGACCCATGCAGCATTGGCACCTCCATTGCCTAATTGAACCGTAGATCCTGACTCGATGGTCAATGTTCCTGTAGATGTATTAGCTCCCGTCAGAGTGAGAGTACTCGCTCCAGAAGAGGTCAATGAGGCCGAATCTGAGAAAATACCAGAATAAGTTGTATCGTTACTGTAATTGACGTTAAAGGCTCCAGTACCCTTCATCTGGGTCGCATTGATGAACTCCCCATCCGAATCTAGAGAGGCACTACCTCCGTTACCGAATTGGAATGTTGAACCACTCAAAGACGTGAGAGTCCCTAAATATCCAGTAGCATCACCTGTGAAGATGTATTTCAGATTCACTGAAGCTGAATTATAGCCCAGATCAGAATTACTGGTACTGGTCAATGTCCCAGTAATAATATGTGATGTGTTATTGTCGCCATACAACCATCCGCCATCATCTGTTAACTCTAGATTAAAGGTAGAGGTTGTTGGAGAGGAAGATGTCCCTCCACTAATCAGAAGACCACGGCCATCCATTTTCACCGTACCAGTTCCCAAACTATTGGGGTTGATGGAAACAACCATATTATACAGACTTGTAGATTTATCGCCTGCTAAGACAACTGTCCCTGTGAAATTAGAGTTATCGCCATCGAGTCGGATTCGTCCTCCACCACCGTTAGATGATGTCTCTACCTTTGCTCCCAAAATCAATGTGCCCGCACCGGAAACAGTATCATTGTTACCGTTGTTTAACCGAGTCGTCCATGCAGCTGAATACTGACGGAAATCGATGATTTGAAGACTTGCTCCTTCAGCTATGAAAATGCTTCCTGAGAATGTACGTGATGAAGAACCTGCTCCTACCGTTTGATAGGTCAAGCTTCCTTCTTGGACATTAATGTTACCTCCTAATGTCAGAGAAGAATCGTGGGGAATGGTGATAGTCAACGAGCCTGTTCCCAATTTTTCAATAGGCAGATTCCCCAAAGTTGATGCGCTGACTCCGTTTGAAGTCCAATCCCAAGCAACTGTATTGGTTCCTACATCAACTTTAATGGCGTTGGAACTGGATGCAGAAATCTGAGAGGAAACATCCGTTGTAATTCCAGAACCATACTTCAATGTACCCCCATTGAAGGCAATACTTGCTGATCCCAAAGCTGTAGCATTATTGAGAAGAATCGTGCCAGAATTTAAGGAAACTGACCCAGAATAATTGCTATTTGAATTATTGATGGTCAGTGTCCCAGAACTATCCATGTTCAGGGCAGCTGATTCCGTGATGGAACCATTGCCAGCGAACGTGTGATCCCCACTCTGAATGTAAATGCTCTCTGGAGAAAGTTCGCCAGAGAGATTGATTGTACCACCATCGGTTGCGTCAGTAAAAACGACAATTAAGTTGTTGGTAAATGATGTGGCAGATGAGGACGAATCCAGCCATTTTGCTTGAGTCGTATCCCAAGTATCACCATCGGATCCATTCCAAGTAAGAATCAGGCTATTGGCTACTGCAACGTAATCAACATAAATGGAACCATCAGTTCCATAATAAAGATAATACTTGTTAAGAGATTCGGCACTGGCACTTAATGCGCTTGAAGAAGCTTCTAGAGCATCTCCTGTAGATAGGCTGAATGAGTTGCCCGTCGCGGTTAAGGTACCTCCAATAGCTACAGTACCATTCTCAACTTCCCACAGCTTTCTACTATAGAGGACGTAATTAGTTTCCCCAACTTGGACGCCTTTCAAAGAATACTGCCCTTGGTTAGTTTTGAACCCAGTTTCTCCATATTGAAGAAGAGAGGTGTTCGTGAATGTGATCGTTGAAGAAGTCGATATTGATGAACCTGATGTCACATTGGACAAAATACTTCCCAGTGTTCCTAATTGGACGGTAAACTGAGCTTCTTGCGATCCGCTTTTCCCTACAAAAGATGATCTAATTTCAAACCCCTGATAGTTGAGAACTGAGATAGACC